>JAFWKS010000098.1 GCA_017511325.1 Erysipelotrichaceae bacterium | reverse complement strand
TTGCCTGTTCGGTCTACAATATGCTTGCAGGGGCTGTGAGCACGATCGACCCAGGTCAGAAACAGGCCGCCTTTACGCTTGGTTATTCAGATAAGATGACTTTCTACAAAATACTGCTTCCTCAGGCGATAAGCTACATCATGCCTTCCTATAAATCAGAGATCGTCTCGCTCATCAAAGCCACAGCCGTTGTCGGCTACATTGCCGTACAGGATCTCACGAAGATCGGCGATCTGATCAGAAGCAGGACCTATGAAGCTTTCTTCCCTTTGATCGTTGTTACCGTTCTCTACTTTATACTGGCCGCCATACTCAATGCGTTTGTTAAAAAGATCGACATAAGGATCGATCCAAGAAAACGTGCTCCTGAAAGGATACTGAAAGGAGTTAAGATCAAATGATCGAGATCAAGAATCTGGTTAAGATATACAGAGTAAATCCGATAGTCAATGATCTATCAGTGACCATCAACGATGGTGACATCATTTCGATCATTGGCCCGTCAGGCTGCGGCAAATCCACCTTCATCAAATGCATAAACATGCTGGAAAGACCGACAAGCGGACAGATATTCATCGATGGCGAAGAGATTACAGCTCCAGGATATGACCTGCTTAAGGTCAGCAGGAAAGTCGGCATGGTCTTCCAGTCTTTCAACCTGTTTGAAAATATGACCGTGATCGAAAATGTCATGAACCCGCAGGTTGACATCCTTAAAGCAAGCAGACAGGAAGCCTATGAAAAAGCCATCAGACTGCTTAAAAGAGTCAACCTCTACCAGAAGGCCTTCAGCTATCCTGATCAGCTTTCAGGTGGTCAGAAACAGCGCGTTGCCATTGCCAGAACACTGGCGATGGATCCGGAGATCATCCTGTTTGATGAACCTGTAAGTGCGCTTGATCCTGCAATGGTCGGTGAGGTCAAAGCTGTCATCAAAGATCTTACTCATACAGGCAAGACGATGCTTATCGTTACCCACGATATGGATTTTGCGCGAGCCATCGGCAATCGCCTGTTCTACATGGACGAAGGCACTATCTATGAGGAAGGTGATCCTGAAACTATCTTCAGCTTCCCTAAAAAAGAAAAGACCAGGCGCTTCGTCAACGGACTCAAAGTCCTGGAATTCAAGATCGAGGACAGTGACTACGATTTCTATGGCGCCTATGCTTCAATTGATGAGTACTGCCGCAGGAATCACATCGATTACAGGAAATCTTTCCACATCCATTCGGCTTTCGAAGAATTGTGCCAGGGGATCCTGCTTGAGAAACTTAATGATTATCGGGTCTTCTTCTCTGTGCTCTATTCACAGAAGGATGACAGCGTAGAGATCAGCGTTCTTTATGGTGATGAACCTTGCAATATCCTTGAGGAAGATCAAAGCATCCTTCCATTAAAGATCATCAAAGGCATCTCTTCTTCGCTCAAATATGAAAAGATCGATGAAAAAGGATATGCCAACAGGATCATCATGGAGATAAAATAAGTAAAAAAATAATCAATATCTGTATAAAAAGGCACACTGTGCGTGTGCCATTGGATCATTGAATGTAAATAGACGGTTATAATAACTGTAACGCCTCATCAAGCCATTCATCATAAGCGGCTTCATCCATGAAGGTCGAACTGTTTTTAGCTGTTTTCAAAATATAAGTTCCGCATTTTTTGCAACGGTAGATCCTACCACTTGTAAGGAAAGTAGAAGCCCAGAACTGATAAGAGAAGTCATCGCTTTCAGTTGCTTTACAGTTCCGGCAGACAAATTCACCGTAACTATCTGTATCAAAACCGCCGGAAATTGCTTCAAGCTGTCTGTCGTTTAATGCCAGCAGATCTTTACCGTTTCTGGCAAAAATGTTTTTAATTCTGGCTTCAATGGCTTCATAATCGATACCGCTGTCCGCAAGGATCTTACAGGCTTCATTATCGGATTTTGCCAGAGCGAGTTTTCTTTTTACTTCCACAGGCAGTTTAGCCAGCAATTCCTGTTTGAATTCAGCGAAAGCCAGACCGGCATTAACATCTTTAAGTTCTTTTTCGTTTAAATCTTTTTTTCCATTTTTGTAGACCTTTCATATCTTTGTGTCAATTATATTCTAAGTATCAGTAATTAATTCATATGAAAACGGGCGTTGGCCCGTTTGTCTATGATCTGAAAAGATCTCTTATCAGAGAACTTTTGTTTTATGATTCCTTACTGTCAAGCACCACTAGCACCGCAACTACGGCAGCCATCGTTTTGCTTAAAGGATTGTCTGCGATCTGGCGCATATAGGAGCGCACGATCGTGCCATCAGGCATCGTTTCATCAAAGAAGGCTTTTCCTCCTTCTTCACAGCACTTTCTGAGCATCATGACGAATGGTGCACCTGGTCCATAAGGAGTTTCTTCGAAGGAATTGCCGCTTAATCCGGACAGATCAAAATTGAAGGTCCTCATCATGAAGTCGCGGTAAGCCTGATTGCTGCGGGCAAAGCGAGCTTTGTTGCCGGCTACTTCGATGACAGCCATTGGCACCGTATTGTAGTAGTTCTTCAGGTTTTCTGCATCATCCTTGGCAACGACATTGAGATCATAAAGACTGACCCTGTCGATCGCATCGAAGTATTCAGATTCCTTAGGATTCTCAAAACCGATCTGGGTACCTGTTTCATATCTTCTCAGGATCTCATCCATCGGTAACGGCTTGGTGTAGTAATATCCCTGAAGTTTGGCACAGCCGATCTCCCTTAAGAATTCGACCTGTTCCTTTCTTTCAACACCTTCGCAGACCGTATCGATGCCCAGTCCTTCAGCCATCTTTACCAATTCGGTAAGGATGACCCTGTTCTTTTTGCCGTTCGAGAACTGCTGCATGAAGCGCATATCGAATTTGATCAGGTCGACACGCATGCTTTGAAGCATATCCAAAGATGAATAACCGCTGCCGAAATCATCGAGCCAGACCTTGAATCCCAAAGTTCTGAAGCGGTCGATCTGAGCCTGGATGAATTCAAAATCGCTGCCGATGATACTTTCCGTTATTTCGATCGAGATCAGATTGTGCGGTATATTCTTCGCATCGACAAGCTTACGGATCTCTTCTACGATATCGCAGGCATCGAAGTCATTGCGCGAAAGATTCAAAGATTGCGGCACCAGGAAAAGATCAGCCTCTTCCAGTTTCTTGATCTTGTTCAGGGTCTGTTCGATCACATAGAGATCGAGCTTATAGATCAGATTGGCTTCTTCAAGATACGGGATGAAGCTGTCAGGAGGAAGCAGACCGCGTTCAGGATCGATCCAGCGAGCCAGAGCCTCTTCATCACATACTCGGCCATTCGTTGCACGCACGATCGGCTGATAGTAGACCTGGATCCAGTTCTCATCCATCGCCCGATTGAAATGAGAAAGTATATACTGCTTCTTTTCGGCATTCACCTGCATCTTTTCATCAAAATATTTGAATCCTGATTCATAGGTATTGTGGATCGCATCACGGGCGATTTTCGCTCTGTCACAGGCGGCGCCGATCATGATATCGCCTTTCTTATCAAGATAGATACCGACACGGATCGCCGGACAGTCTTTCCTGTTCTGCTCATCCCATTTATTGAAGATCCTGTTGAGTCTGTCTTCAAGACCCTTCACTTCAGCAAACACGACGAATTTATCGGAACCCAGACGGCTGCAGTTTTCGGCCTCGAATTCCTCAATGAGCAGTTTGGAAAGTGACTGCAGAAGTTTATCTCCTCCGTCGAAAGTATTTCTTTCGTTGTAGTATTTCATGCCGCTGATATCAATAAACAGGAAAGCAGGATAATCGCCTTTTTCCATCATGGCTTTTCTTTCAAAGGTGCAGTACCTGAAGAAGTGAGCTGTTCCCTGCAGACCAGTAAGCAGGTCATAGTAGTTTCCTTCTTCCATGGCTGCTTCAAGCTTCTGTTCCAGAGAGCCACGATATTCTTCTCTTTCGCTCTCCAAGACAAAGCTGTGGATGAAACATGATCCAAGCATGTATCCGATCGAGTATAACGGCATCAGCGGATAAGTTACCTGTCCGATCACAAAACCGACCATCGAAGCACTGAATAGATATATGGCCATATATCTGTATCTCATGACGCCTTCGCTCTTTATTGCCGACAGCGATGCATAGATCGTGGTCATCACAAACATCACTATCTGCAAGGCCAGAGTAAGATAACGCGCACTTAAGGCATGGTAGATGCCGGTCTCATCAAAATAGAAAAGTACCGGATAGAAGAAGTTTATTATGATGACCAGGATCTCAAAGATCAGAAATGCCCAGCCGATAAGTCTAAGCGCCTTGCCGAAAGTGTTGTTCTGCTTCAGATAGAAGACCACATATCTCGTCCAGGTAAAGATCGAAGTTGCCATAGCGGCAAAGAAGAACGCTGTATCGATGTAAGCCAGGGTGATCAGATTGTTTTCATACAAGATGCCCCAGATGATATCTGTTATATAGAAGACGATCACATTGAAAAGGAAGGTGCGGAACTGTGAAAAAGCCGGTACACTTACCGGAGGTACTTTCATGAAAATGACGTCATGGTTGATTATCAGAAGGATAACCAGTGCCAGGATTCCCGCAAAAGAATACAGCATTGCCTTGATTTTCTTACCTATAGTATACAATCAAATCGCTATTTCGATCTTTTTAAAAATAAAAAAGGCAGGAATCATCTTCCTGCCTGCAGGTCATATTAGTTAATGTTAGTCTTATTTTACGACGTGCACTATGAACTCCGGAGACTGGACAAAGAATGAACTGCCATCCGTATAAGTGAAGTGGATCGCGATATCGACCGTGTCATAGACTGCGCCTTTGGCATAGACGTTGCCATAGCCATCGATATCCAGCGCTGAAGTATAAGCGGTATGGAAATCGACATCCTTGGTCACGTCTGTCTTGTTGAAGTTGAAGTCATAGCAGGCGATATGTGTGGCCTGATAAGGGATCTTTTCACCGCTTCCTGCTTTGACGGATACATTGTTTTCCATCTTGAAAATGACGGTCTCACCTTCTACGCAGACATCACATTCTCCCTGCACGCCGCTGGCAGCCTGGCAGATGATCTTGGTCACGCCCGGAGAAACGCCATAGACGATGCCGTTGCTGTCGACCTTGGCGACACTTGAATCATTCGACTTATAGGTGATCGTCTTGTCAGCAACCGTTTCCGGACTTGGCTTGGCTGTGATCTGCGTACTGCCGTCAACGTTAATTATGATCTTCTTTGGATCGACATTCACAGCCGTTGCAGCCTTGGCCCTGGTCTCAAAGCCGACGACTCTTTCGATCGAACCGCACTTGATATGGATCTTGGTCGTGCCTGGTGAAACGGCTGTACAAAGACCGTTCTCATCTACCTTGACGACTTTTTCATCATCGCTTGTATAAGTGATCTTATCCGTCGTATCTGCCGGGGTGGTCTTGACCTCAAGGTCGTAGTTTTTTACACCCTCAACAGCCCAGTAATTGTTATACAGGGAAGACAAAGCCGTACATGGGATGACCGCAGGGGAAGTCTCACCGCCTTCTTTATAGTCACTGGTGAATTTATCGCCTGTTGCCGAAACTCCCACATCGCTTTGCAAGATCAAATTCTTTTCATCAACAATCAAGAACTCTATTATCCTGCCATCTTCTTTAGCCGTTAAAGTCAGCGTATCTTTATCCTGCGTATATGTTCCAAGATATTCGGAAATACCGAAATCATTCTTATCGATGAAAGCGAAACTCTTGTCACTGTGAAGTTCGCAATATGATTTCTGCTTGGACGGCTGGGAGATGTTGTAGTAAGTCGTGTAGGTAAACTTAGGCAGATCGCTTGGCGCAGGAGCTGGATCCGTTGTCTGATTTATCGAGAACGTATCCTCGGCTTTGGAACCGGCGAGTGTCGTCTTCAGTTTCAGATCGTCATCATCAATGATCTCAAAAATGATCTTGCTGAACTCTCCGACTCCTGACTGTTTGACATCAAGTGTAACGACATTCTCCTTCAAAGACCAGTCGCCGACGATCTGATAGTAACCGTCGAAATAATTGTCTTTCAGCACAAAACTTCCATCCTTGCCAAACCAGACGTTGGAATGTTCCGCATTGCCATATTCATCTACGGTGTTGTAGAAAGTCTTGCCCGCGATATCATAAGCCGACTCTTCTTTTTTAGTACAGCCGTTTAGAAGCGCCATCATCACCACCAGAAGCAAAGTGATATAATACCTGAACTTTTTCATTTCTCTCCTCCTTCTTATCCGATCTGACAAAACATCTTAAACAAGATGGCTTATTTTTGATTGTTTTTCAGTTCTTCCTACTTTTATGATACATCAAAAAACAGGACATCTGTCCTGTCTGATACGATAATCACTCGTTTATATCGCAATAAAATCCTGCATAAGGAAATTCATATTTTATTACTTTACGGCCATGCAGCTCAATGATGCTTCCATTTGCCTGCTTGTTTATGATGCTTGTGGCACCTTCGATCAGTTTATCGATAAGCTCTGGATAGACCGGGAATGAACCATGCGAAGGATAGATCACATCGAAGCTTTTTAGGAAATCCTTGATGTGTCTTAAGCTTTTGACATATAAGTTTATGTTCCGATACTTTCCAAACATATAGATCGTTCCATCCTGGATCGCATCCCCACCGATCAGCACCCTGTATTTTTCATCAAGTATTGCGATGCTTCCTGGCGTATGGCCGGGATTATCGATGATCTTAAGGGTTCTTTCACCTAGATCGAAAACATCGCCTTCTTTAACGGAAATGATGCTTGTCCTTCCTCCGGCTTCGATGTAGTTTAGTTTTTCTGCTTCGCTCATATAGACTTTATCAAAACTGCCGTTGCCGCAGATGTGATCTCTGTCGCCGTGAGTGTTGAGCAGTTCTATCGGCAAGGATGTCAATTCCTCGGTGATCGCTTTGGCATATCGCGTGTTCATGCCGCTGTCGATCATCATGGCTTTATTTTTACCTGTGAGTAAAAAGAACCTCACACCTTCATCTTCGATCCTGTATGTCTCTTCGTTGATCCTGATGACTTCGCTCATATTTCCCACTAAGTATTATGATCTTCTAACCTTTATACTTTTATTATATATTTTGTTTTCTTTTAAACTGCTTTTTTGCACAATGTCTGTAAAATAGTATGTGAAAGAAGGATGACGATGAAAAACAACAAAAGTCTTAAGATCTATGATGATACTAACCGTAAACTCAGTGCCTACTATACACTGATCTCTGCCACACATTTTGATAAGGACACTGTAGCCCCTAAAAAAGGAAACAGAAAAAGAAACGAAGCTCTGGCTTTGATGTCAGGTGAAGTATATTCGATCGAAACTGATCAGAAATATCTCGATGCGATAAAAGACCTGAGCAAACAGGATCTCGGTTTTGACAAAAACCGGGAGCTGCAGCTTCGGATCAAAGCCCTGGAAGATGTGCTCAAGTTCAGCAAGGAAGAGACGATGGCTTATACACAGGCCGTCATCAACGCCAATGACAGCTGGATGAAAGCCAGACAGCACAAAGACTATAAATACTTTGAGAAAGATCTGCACAAACTGATCGATCTGACCAGGGAAAGATTAAAGAGGATCGACGACAAGAAAGATCCTTACGATATCCTGCTCGATAATTATCAGGAAGGCATGAACAGAAAGAAGTATGATATCTTCTTCAAAAGGATCAAGGAAGAGCTCATTCCTTTGATAAAGGAAGTATCCGCAAAACAGGAAATGGTCGATGATTCTTTCCTGCATAAATACTATCCTGCCGCCAAACAAAGAGAATTTGCGAAGATCCTGCTGAAGTTTCTTCATTTTGATCAATCATGGGGATATATGGGTGAAAGCGAACATCCTTATACCACCTCGATCTGTGAAGACGACACCAGGATCACTACCCGTTTTATGGAAAACGATGTCTCCGCCGCGATCTTTTCGATCATTCATGAGACCGGCCATGCCTACTATGATCATCAGGTAGAAAAGAAGTACCAAAGCACCATGATCCACGACGCCATCTCCATGGGTGTCCATGAATCACAGTCAAGATTCAACGAAAACTATATAGGAAAAAGAAGATCGTTCTGGGTGAAGCTCTACCCTGAGCTGGTAAAGATCTTCCCGGAAAATCTCAAAGATGTTTCACTGGATGATTTCATCAGAGCTATAAACAGATCCTGCCCGTCTTTCATCAGGACCGAAGCTGATGAACTGACTTATCCGATCCACATCCTGATCAGATACGAGATCGAAAAAGGCATCTTTGATGGTTCGATCGATCTCAAGGATCTGCCTGAGATCTGGAATCAGAAATACAAGGAATATCTTGGACTTGATGTCAAGAACGACTATGAAGGTATCCTTCAGGATATCCACTGGTCACAGGCTTCTTTCGGTTACTTCCCGACTTATGCCTTGGGCAGTGCCATCGGCGCTCAGCTCATCAACAAAATGGAAAAAGAGATGGATATCGATGCCCTGCTTGAAAAAGGAAAGTATCCGGAAGTACAGAAATGGCTGAAGGAAAAGATCCAGAAGTATGGCGCTCTTTACACTTATGATGAACTGTTGAAGCTCGCCACCGGAAAGAAATTCTCTGCTGATCACTACATCAAATACCTCAAAAACAAATTCAAGAAACTTTACAAGATCAAATAGTAATAAACAAAAATGTCCCACAGGATTCCTGTGGGACATTTTATCATCTAATCTGAGAGGTCTTCGCCGTTAGAGGCTATCACCTTCTTATACCAGTAGAATGAATCCTTCCGGTAACGATCGTATGTACCGTTTCCGAAATCATCCGCATCGACATAGACAAAGCCATAGCGTTTCGACATCGATACCAGCGAACATGATACCAAATCGATACAGCCCCAAGGGGTGTAGCCCATGATATCGACACCGTCCTCTATCGCTTGGCTTATCGCTTCAATATGTGAACGCAGATAGGCGATGCGATAGTTGTCATGGATCCTCTTGTCTTCATTCAATTCTTCAAAGGCACCGATACCGTTTTCTACGATATAGATCGGCAGATCGAATCTGTCTCTTAATTCGTTAAGCGAGATGCGCAAAGCCGTTGGATCGATCTGCCATCCGAAATCACTGGTCTCGATATGCGGATTGTGCAGTGTTCTGATGAAGGATCCGATCCTCTCCTGTCTTTGCGGATCAGCCGTCACGATCGATGAAAGATAATAGCTTAAGGAAATGAAATCGACTTTTCCTTCAGCCAGGATCTTTTCATAATCTTTATACCACTTGATATGAATATTGTTTTTGTCATAGTAGGACAAGATCCACTTCGGATAATATCCCTTGGCCATGACATCGCAGAAGAACATGTTGTACTCGCTCTCCTGATGAGCTCTCAAGGCATCGGCTGGTGACGGAGTCTCCGGATACAGATGGTGCAGGTTGAACATATTGCCGATCAGACATTGCGGTGCAGTCTCATGAGCGTATTTCACGATCATGGCTGAAGCAATGAACTGATGGTGCAGGGCCTGATGTGATGAATTATCCCATCTTTCCGCCATCTCAGGAGGAAGTGGACCAAACGGACGGAAACCTTTCGGGATCTCGAATCCGCCATAGCGATCGAGAATGATGCCTCCGCCCAGCCACGGTACAGCTGTGACCATGTTAATCTCATTGAAAGTCAGCCAGTATTTGACTTCATCCTTGTATTCATCAATGAGGAACTTAAGATATCTGTAGCAGTGCGGTATGACTTCCGGTGAGACCCAGCCGTCATACTTTTCCACAAAGACAATCGGAAGTTCATAATGGATCATCGTGACCAGCGGTTCGATCCCGTATCTGTGCAGTTCTTTAAATACGTCATGATAGAACTTTACCCCTTCAGGATCAGGTGTCTCTTCAAGTCCTGTCGGGAACAGTCTTGTCCAGGAAATCGACATCCTGAAAGATCTGAAGCCCATCTCTGCCAGCAGGGCAATATCTTCCTTATAGCGATGGAAGAAGTCGATGCCTCTTCTGTTTGGAAAGTTCAGTGTCGCTTCTTCAGCTTTGGCTTTCTCATAATCCTTCTTCAGCATGAAGTTGCAAGGGATCTTCGCCCCGCGATAATAGACATAGTCCAGATGGCACAGACCTTTACCGTCAAAACATCTGCCGCCCTCGATCTGAGCGGCAGATGTAGCTCCTCCCCATAAGAAATTCTCTGGGAATCTTGACATTTTATATTAAGCTCCCTTGTCGATCTCGTCGGCTTTTTCATCCTTGTAAAGGAAGAGCGTTACGACGAAAGTGATGACAGAGGCCAGCACCGTGCAGGCGATCATGATCTTGAGATCTCTTAATGGATCAGGTACAGGTGCCGGGTTGATGAACATCGGCCAGGTAAAGAGGTTTGGTGGACCACCGGCGTAAGCACCGACATTCAATATAGCAGCGATAAGACCGCCGACTGCCGAACCGATCATGCCGGCATATAACGGCGTCTTGTATTTGAAGGTGATACCATACATACCAGGCTCAGAGATACCAGGAACGGCATCAGAGAATGCGCATGAGAATGCCAGCGACTTGCGTTCAGGATCCTTTGCCTTGATACCTACAGCCAGGCACGCAGCAGCCTGAGTGTACTGGAACAGGAATCCAGCCGTTGCGGTCAGAGGGTTCTTGCCCAGCTGCTGACCCATCGCCATGGCGACCGCCATCATGTTGAAGTGCATGCCGGTGATGACGATGAACGGATAGAATGCTGAGAACAGGCAGATCAGGATCGGTCCAAATCCAGGGATGTGGAACAGCGAGATCAGCAAGCCGGCAAACGCCGTTGAAAGTCTGTGGCTGATCGGAGCCAGTACCAGCAAGGCCAGTGGAGCCATGATCAGGATCTCAAGCGTCGGAACAAAGACGAAACGGATGTTCTTTGGAATGAACTTGTTCAAGAACTTTTCAACATAGCTCTGAACGAATACACAGACGATGACCGGAATGATCGTGCTGGTGTAATCACCAGGATAAATAGGAATGCCAAACAGATATCCGGCATTGCCTGTACCAGGGACGATCGTTGGAGGTCCGCCCGGATTAGGAATGGTATAGCCGGCACCGGCTTTGACCAGTTCGAGGAATGTAGGATGGATCAGGATAGCACCCATCAAGATGCCCATAGCGGTCTTGACGCCAAATCTCTTGGCAGCTGCATAGCCGACAAAAACCGGCAGGAACCAGAAGGCTACATTATAGATCCAGGTGAGCGTTGCGATAGTTGGCGAATCAGCCGGAACGATCTTGAAGTTGACAAGGATCATTACGATCGACTGCAGCATACCGCAGGCCAATAAAGCCGGCAGGATCGGGAACACGCAGGATACGATAGCCGGGAAGATCGAACCCATGACTTCCTTGACGCTCTTCTTTTTCTTTGTGAGATCAGGGTCGAGGTTCTCGTCGATCAATGCGACTCTTTCAACACCAGATTCTTTGATGAAGGCATCATAGACTTCGTTTATATCGTTGCCTATAATGACCTGAACCTGGTCACCGATCATCTGTGCACCGATAACGCCAAGTTTCTTGATCTCATCAAGCTTGACCAGGCTGGTATCTTTAGGTGTGATACGTAATCTGGTGAGACAGTGAGCGGCATGAGCGATGTTGTCTTTTCCGCCGATCAGTTCAATGATCCGGGAGGCAAGTTGCTCAAAATCTTTTTCTGTTTTTGCCATAATTCTTTCCTTTCTTTTTTGATTATTATGTTTTATATTTTGATATCCCCTTAAACAGGATATTAAAACCTTGTTGATCCTATTCTATAAAACCGAAATTCATATTGTATCTAAGCAGATCAAGTAAGAACATCTCTTCTTCCTTGATCCTTCCTGCATAATTCATCGATCCATCATTGCGGATCTTCTTTCTGGCGATATGCACTTCGCCTTTGTATCTTGGAACGCTCTCGTTGATGATCAGGACATCGCCGTTTTCAAAGTATTCCTTATCACAGTTTCTAACTGGAATTGGTGTATAACGAAAATCGAAACGTCCCCATCTTGATCTTAAGATCGTATGAGTGTACTCAGAAACATTGTGCTTGTTGAATTCGAACAGCAGGCTTTTTTCGCTTTCCGATAATCCTTCTGCTGCTTCTATCTTCAATGGAACTCTTTCAATGTCTCCGATCGGGATCTGGTCTCTGATGCCCGGGAAATAGAATGGCCGATCTTCACCATAGACATAGATCTGTTTCATCGTTTCTGCCACTTCTTTAAGTTCATCTTCAAAGGCAAAGGCATTGCCGATGATCAGCTCATCTGATCCCAGCGCCAGATTATGTCTTACCTGCAGGCCGATCGGCAGATCTCTGTCGATCTCGATCGTCGGAAGTCCATCTGATACCGGCCAGGGACCATGAGTTCCCTTCCGGGTAGAAGTGATGAAGATCTGGGTCTTCATTCCTTCCTTTTTAAAGAAACTGTTTGTGGCGATAATATCTTCATCATCGGCACCGGTATTCCTTAAAGGATAGAAATTGTAGGATCCGATGATCCTTTCCTTGTTGCCACCGATCTCGATGATGTGCTTCACGCTGTCGACCAGGCTCGCATTGAGCTGTACGCCCAGGCCTTCCTTGTTGTTGACGATCTGTACGTCGCGCTCATCGTTGAACATCAGATCAAGCCTCAAGACATCCAGGCCCATTTTCTTAAAGAAGGAAAGATCATCAGCTGTAGCTTTTACCTGCATAAAGAATCTGGCATTGCAGTCACCATAGACCTGCATATCATAGCGGTGTGCCACGTCACAAAGATCTTTGAAATAAGCCAGGATCTCATCAAGTGAACCCTCGACTGAAAAAAGCGAGGTGAAGACCTTGCTGAAGCCGTATTTTTTGGCTAAGGCAAGATATTCTTCTATCTCCTGTCTTTTTTCCTGTTCAGGGTATAAAGATACGCCTAACGATAACATGCTTTCCTCCTGATATTGATTATGTATCTTTAATGAAAAAACTCCGCGACATCATTAAAACAAAAAACTGATATTTTTTGTTTTAAGGATAAGCCTCGGAGTTCGAGTAACAAACCTTAACTTCTATTAACATAGTAATACAGAAATGTAAGCGCTGTCAATCTTGTGACTATGACGCATTATGCTTGTGCTCAGCAAGCCATGCTGATCCTTCCCTTTCTTGTGTTATATAGTGTTAGGCAACAAAAAACCTGTCACAAGGACAGGCTGCACCAGTTGTGCACTCGCTCACAATTCCACCGATCAGTTTCCACCAAACAGAAAACTGTCACGAGCCCTCCAACAAAGTACCCTAATATCTTAACAGAATTAAAAGCGAAAGGCAAACGTCAACAGAAAGATCGTGATCATTCGCTTGCTTGTTCATCTATCCTGCTTATCAGTCTGTTGATATGAATGGACAGATACAGAAGTTCTTCATTGTTTATCATGATAGCGAATTTGTCATTCAGATAGTCTTTTATCTTTTCTGCACATTCAACAGACCTTGTGTATTTCTGCTTTACCTCATCGTAGATCTCTTTGTTCTGGGATTCGATCTGTTCCTTATTCATGAGCCTTCTGATCAGAAAATCAAGATGCGTGACGAAACGGCTGTAATTGAAACTGTTCCTGTCTATCTCTTTGGCAAAGAATCTTTCGATGATCTCCGTGATCTCTTCAATATATTCAACGGTATTTACGATCTGTTTGTCTTCCTTGATGCTGTCATTGATAAAATGCATGGCTATCGTACCGGCCTCCTGACGCGGAAGCTTGGCCCCGGTCATCTTTTTGATGATGTCCAGGGAATCAAAAGCTACGTTCATCTCATCGGGATACAGCTGCATGATATCCTGGATCAGGGGCTGAGGCAGGTAGATGTTTTTATCTTTTCTTTCGATCGCGAACTGCAGATGGTCTGCCAAAGCAATGGCTGAGGAAGACGGAAAGATCATCGAGAGCTTTTCTGAAGCATAGTCGATGATGTAGATCGCTGTGTTGATCACGACCGTAGGCAAAGATCTGATGATGCCGTAGTCACTGTCCTTGATGTTGTAGAAGGTGCGGTTTATGGCGTTGAGAGGGATCTCCTCGCCGTCTTTATAGAAACCGACGCCCTTGCCAAAAACAACGACTTCTCTGCCTTTGGAGTCGATGCATAGCGCTACGTTGTTATTGATGTTTTTGATCACTTTCATCGTCTGTTTTTCAATGTCATTCTATGGCAGATCTATTTTCAGTTAAACCTGCTTCCACACTTTGGACAATACACAAAATCCTCATCTGTCTCATATCCGCAGTTTATACACTTTTTGTGTCCCTCTGCTGCATGGCCTTTATTCAGCAGTGTTAGATCGCTCTCTTCTATCCTGACTTCTTCGCCGTTTTCTATCCTTTTTCCTACTTCTTCATTCAATTCATAGATGCTTCTGCAGCAGCTCGTCTCTACATAGTAGTGTCTGTCCCATTTCCACACCGGAATAAAAAACAGCGTCAATACCGAACAAGTCACAAAAACCATGTAGCGGCCATAGCTGCCGCATATATCGCATGTGATCAGTTGCGTGAAATCAAGATCTCTGCGTTCTTGATCGATGCCTATCATGAAAAACATAATTATTCTATCTCTTCAATAAATCTTTCCTGCAGTTTCTTATACTTCTCAATTGTATCATCACACCATCTGTCGAATTCCGGATCTTCCTTTTTTTCTTCAGGGTGTTCATTCATATATTGCACAAACATCTTTATTCCCTTTTTCATGTTGATCGCAAACTTGTGATCAGGGTTGAGTTTTCTGATCTTTGAGATATCGAAAATATTGGAATAATGTTTATCGCCATGGATCGATTCTTTCCAGTTGTATTTCCTTGATCCGTCCAATAATGCGGAGCTGATATAGACAGGTCTGTAGGTACCGCCAAGTTCATCTGCCAGGCTCTGATAGATCATGTCCCAGGTATATGATTCGGGATTCATGATCTGATAGATCTCTCTTATCGTTTCTTTGTTTGCGATCACAGGCATAAACAGCTTCGCAAGATCATCCGCATGTGTTCCAGCCCAGACGCTTTGACCGTCACCGTGCACGATCACTTCTTTGCCTTTGATCATCCTTGAACATACCGACCAATAAGTCTTGCCTTTTACTGACAGCGGGATCCTGTTTTCAGAGTAGGTCTGAGTCGGTCTGATGATCGTCACCGGAAAATCTTTTTCATTAAGGAACAGTTTTTCACATTCCTCCTTATTCCGGCCATAGCTGCTGAATCTGTTTCCATATGGAAGATCTTCATCAACATTGCAGGAAGACATGTGATCTAAAGCTACGACGGTCGAGATGAAGATGAACTGATCAGTTTTTCCTTTAAAAAGATCGATATTGATCTGTGCATCATTCTTATCCATGATCAGGAAATTGATGACTGATGAAAAATGCAGATCTTTTATCATATGTTTTATCTCTTCGACGTCTTTTCTGATATCGGCTTTGAGCCGATGAACTCTTTCATCGAGCCCGTCATTTTTCAAACCGCGGTTAAGCACATACAGATCGACATCGCTGTCTTTGGAAAGAAGCTTTGTGATCGGTGAGGAGATCGTTCCTGTACCTCCGATGACCAGTATTTTTTTCATATACACTTTTATCCCTTTTTCTCCATCATATAATACTAAACAGCCCACGCAAAACAGATTGATCCTTATAATAATATTATGAACAAAGATTACGGTATCAGACATCACGCAGTCCTCTATGGCCTTATCGTCAAATATATCTTCAGATATGACAGCGATCCTGAGAAGACGATCAGAAACTTCACTCAGGCCTATGGGATCAAAAGAGGCCAAAGGATGAAAAAGCTGGCTCTAGAAAATGATGAACCTCTTGATATAAACACCTTCCTCATCCATGGAGAATGGACTGGCGAGAAAGAAGAAAACTCGTCATCTTTATCTTTCGATCAGGATAATACCTATTCAACCGTTCATAAGTGCGCCTGGTATGATTACTGGAAACGATATGATCTTCTTTCATATGGAACATACTATTGCCGCTATATCGATAAGGCGCTATGCAAGGGGTTTGAAGGCGATTTCTCCCTGGAACTGCAAAAGGCCATCGGCTTTGGGGATGAAGAATGTGAATTCAGATGGAACAGGAGATATGATGAAAACTATCTTAGATCCCATCCCAAGAAATGGATCCTGCCGTTTAGCTTTCATTGCAAGGAGCTTAGAGAAACAGCTTATGAAGTCCTTGATGAAAACATCAGGGATAGAATACTTGCTGATGCAGATGAAGAATTCAGAAAGATATTCAACATATAGATAAGCCTCGGGGGTCCGAGGCTTGTTTTATTGATCATCGTTTTCAGAATATTTCAGGAATTTGAGAGAAAGCTCAGTGATATCATCAAACTGCTCTGCGCCCTCATAGAACTTGTTTACATCGTTTAAGACGCTTTCACACAGCTGCTGTGCGCTTTCGCCCGGGTGGGCATTCAGGCAGGCTTTAAGTCTGTCATCGCCATAAAGTTCCTGTTTAGGATCGGTCGCTTCTACGACACCATCAGAATAGACGAACAGTTCATCACCTGGAGACATCATCAAAGTCTGTTCCTTATATTTAATACCATCCAATCCTGCCAGTCTGAAGCCGGCCGGGATCTTCATGTATTCAAATTCTCCGTCTTTTCTCTTTAATAACGGCAGGTTGTGGCCGGCATTCGCATATCTCAATTCACCGGTCCTTAGATTCAGATCACCGATCCAGGTCGTTACGAACATGCCAGCATCATTTCCTTCGCAAAGCCTGCTGTTGGCTTTGGTCAGCACTTCACCTAAAGAGATACCTGTTTCTACGTAGTTCCTGATCATCGTCTTTGATCTCATCATGAACAGCGAAGCCGGGATACTCTTGCCCGAAACATCGGCTACCAAGAAGATCAGGGATTCATCATCGATCATATAGAAATCATAGAAGTCGCCACCGACGACCTTTGCCGGATCCATCAGAGCATACAGATCGAATTCATCGTGACCCGGGAAGGCCGGAAATTCGGTAGGAAGGGCAGAAAACTGAATGGCTTTTGCGTATTCTAGTTCAGCATCGATCCTTTCGTTTGCTTCTTTGATGAAGTGTTTCAAAGATTCAACAGTCACATTTATACCATTGGACAGTGAGATGAATTCGAGGTTGTTTTTGACATCTACGACTGTATCCAGATCGCCTTCAGTGATCTTGTCCAGGGATCTGTTTACCTGGTCGATATTGTTGACGATGCGTCTTCTGGTAATATAGTAGATACCTATGAACAGCAAGCCGAACACCATCGTCAGCATGAAGGTATTCATAAGTGTCGACTGGTTCTTCGTGAAATCTGCCTCGGTTTTTGAATATAAGGCATAGATCTTGTAGTTGTTGACCTCTATCATCGTGTAGTAATAGTCAGTGTCATCGATCGTTATCTGATAGCGGCTGTAGGTATCTAATTCGGACTCGGTCTTCTCAAGCCCGATATCACTGATATGTTTGCCGCTGAAGCCGAGCTTGTCAGAAATGATAATGTCATTTTCATCAGCGATCATGACTGAGCCTCACTCTCCGACCCTGTGGTAGTTTACGGCAAGATCCATGGCACGATTCAGATTCTTATCGTAATTCTCTTTGCCGTAAGCGACAGCGACCAGTTTGTCTTCATAATAAATGCCGCAGTATTTTCTTAATGTTCCTTCATCACCGACTTCATTAAGGCCCGTTGCAAAAGTCTCGCTCCTTAAATATTCCTTGTATTCCATATAATCAGTCAGGACATCAAGACCTTTCAGATTCTTGATATTCTTACCAAGGTAACTTTTATTGGTGCTTTCCAGGATGTTTCCGTCCGTATCAAAGATCACGACATCATCGACACCGTAGTAATTGCAAAGCCAGTCGATATCGTAGTTGAGATCATGATAGAAATCTTCAGCTATCTCTTTAGCCATTGTCTGCATTCTTTCGTTAAGCCTGCCTTCGCCATCCGAATAGACTTCAAGGATGCTGTCGATCGTCTCATTGAATGTTTCGATGAGTGAAAGCTGTCTTTCGATCACATAGGTTGTTGAGGTCGTGACGATAAAGCCCGCTACGACAACAGCTATAAGTGATCTCTGATATTGTGAAGATAGGGTCGGGATAGCTCTCTTGTTGAGACTTTCCCTTTCAATACGCTGAATGAAGAAGGCCGCCAGCCCGACTGTTATGGCGTTTATCAGGATCATCGGTCCTGAACATGTCTGCACGTATGTAAAAGCGGTCTTGACGTATTCAAGATTGGTCAGGAAGATCATGATCATGTGGAACGTTTCACTGAAATATCCGATAAACAGGGCGAGATACCATTCCGGAGAACGGTTTGCGAACATGTAGTTGCGGAAATATGCCGCTATGAAACCGACGACGACCGTTGAGATACTGCAGGCGACTCTGGTGTAATAGCCCCCGCCCCAGTAGACACAGAACCATCTTTCGATACCGCCGATCAGGCCTGAGATGATACCGGCCAGCGGGCCAAAGAATAGTCCGGCGCAAAGCGGTGCTGCATCTCTGACGTTTATAATCGTGCCGTTATACGGCACACCAAACTCTGTCGCAATGATTGCGATGATGCCGAAAATGACGCCAACGATGATCTGTTTGCGTCTTTCGCTATAGTTGCTTTTCTGCAGCACGAAATAAAGTATCAGTGTTGCAGAAAGCGGAATAAGTGCTAGTCCTAAAAGTCTTCTTTCTGTGATCATTTCTTTTTATATTCTACCGCTACTTTGCAATATACTCCATTAATAAGACATCTTTTTATAGCATAAAACAATAGCCTCAAAATGAGGCTATGTCGTATCTGTGTTTACATATTAGACTAGTTCAGGATCACCAGTCTGTCTTTTGCCGGATAAGGCGGGAGAGTATCGCTGTTTTCGAGATATTCATAAAGCGTTCCTTTAAATGAAGTTGCGATGACGCGAGGCTTGCCGTTGACACTTACTTCCTCTGGGGTGATATTGAAGAATTGCTTCAGATTGTTGTAGTCATAGATCTGCATTCCGACAGTGATGATCTGATCGTCTTCAACTTCCTTGCCGTTGAACAGCATCTTTACAATCTCATGAGTCTTCCTGTCATAGGTAATGTTCCAGTTTTCGGAAACCTGATAGAATTCGTGAGCATCGCCTTTCCAGACCTCATCACGGCAGATGAATTTGATGATGTCCTTGAGCTGTTTCCCTGTAACTTTTATGCACATGAAATTTCCGTCATACGGGAAAGCCTCCATCATGTCTTTAAGCGTGATGATCGGACCAAGCTTAGGTACCCTGATAGAACCCGAAGTCAGAAGGACCAGGTCACACGATGAAGCTTCTGACAGCAGGTCCGCAAAGAAATTGCCCAGTTCAGTCTGTTTATATCTGCTTTCATGCTTAAGCGCATGATTCAATCTTCTGATGGTACGGCCGTATTTCATATCGGTCGAACTCTTAAGTTCATTTACAAGTTCCGTCATTTTAGGATCATCCGGACAGTTGGCCGAGGTGATCGGTACGGATTCCCATTTATAGGAAGCTACTGAATTGGTATCGGTATCCACTATGATATCGAATCGTCCGATCTGGTCTGTTCCCACACCGGCCTGGACGATCAGGATATCATTGACCTTGTAAGGTTCTTTAAGATATGTATGAGAATGACCGCCGATGATGACATCGATCCCCAGATCAGGATCCAGCGCTGCAGCAAGCTCCTTATCCTTTTCAAATCCGATGTGAGTCAGCAGAACAGTGAAATCGATGTCGATGCCGTTGAAGGCGTTGCAGATCTTTTCGATCTCCTTGGCAGCATCAGAGATGTCGACCAGGGATCCGACGATCTTTTCTGTAGCAGCAGAGTTCATGACCTCTTCGGTCAGGATGCCGATGAACAGGATCTTCATGCCGTCGATCTCGACGATATGATAAGGTTCAAACAGGCGCTTGCCGTTCATCTTTATATAGAGGTTGGCATTGATGATCGGGAACTTTGCGCACTTTTCCATGAACAGAAGATGCGAAAGACCATAGTCCGTTTCATGGTTGCCGATCGTTACGACATCGGGCGAAAGCATGTTCATGATCTCGATGGTTGAGTAACCAAGATACTCAGAGTCTATGACTGATCCCCTGAACATATCCCCTGCTACGCAATAGATGACGTTATCTTCTTCTTCCTTGACCTTGGAGATATATCCTGACAGCATGGAAACGCCGCCGACCAGTTCATCGGAAACATTTTCCGCCAGGAAATCTCCATGCATATCATTGGAATGCAGCAGGACCAGTTTTCTGTATCTTTCGTCACTCATCAATATTCACCTTCCTATAGTTTGATAGTAAGAACGTTCATGCCAAAGGTGGTCTGGTAATTCATTTCTTTAGCGATCTTTGATACCATTTTTATTCCGACATTCTTGGTCGGGTCGTCATTTTCATACATCTGCAGTTTGGAGCGCGGATCGAACTTGACACAGTTGTCTCTTAATCTCAGCAGTACCTCATCATTCTCGACACAGGCGAAGATGTTGATGCTGTGATCTTTTCTCTTGTCTTTCTTGAAGCCGTGCTCGACGATGTTAGCGGCCATTTCTTCCATGCACAGCCCCGCCAGCATGCTTCGACGGTTATCGATGTTGTTGTTCTTGCACAGAGCTTCGATCCCTCTTGATACTGATACGACTTCCTGAATGTCATCGATCTCCATCGAATATTTGGCTTCAGCTTCAAAGCCCTTTTCAAGATGCAGCATGTCATCAAAGTTTCTGGCCAGGCCTTTTTTATAGGTGCAGGCTACGATGTACATAATAGTCAATGTTACTATCTCGGCATACATGTAACAGCCCCAGATCGCATCGATACCGATCAGTTTTGTCAAGAAGGCACAGCAGATAAACGGCGTGATGATACAGTTGCCCAGATACAGAACGTTACAATAGACAACTCTGCCTAAAGACTGATATGCGCTCATGAAGGTGAGCGTGATCATGTTGAATGGCGCACTCCATGCATAGTAGATCAGAAGCCTGTTGGTCTCTTCGATGACGTTGCCTTCGCCGCCAAACAGCATGGCGATCTGTCTGCCAAAAGGATAGACGACGATAAATTTCAATAGACACAGCATCCAGCCGACAAAGATCGTGATGCGCATGAGTTCCTTGAGGGAAGTTGAATCTCTTTCGCCGACAAAGACGCTTGCCAGCATCGACAGCGCACTGCCTACACCGATGTTGAAAGCATCAAGCAGACCGCCGCATGAGCCTAGGATCGCCAGGGCATTGACTGCCGTGTTGCCACCGACCTGCATAGCATACTTGTTGATGAAGACGTTTCTTGCCGAATAAAGGATACCGGCTAAAGAGGCAGGAGAGCCAAGTATGATGGTCTCCTTGCATATGGCAAGATCAAAGCTTCTGGCATCGAAATTGACCAGATCCTTCTTAAGGACGATATATATGATGATAAAAGCGGCAGTTGCCCAGCGGCTTAGTGAAGTAGCTAAAGATACGCCAAACACGCCACCATTAAAGATGAAGATATTTGCGAGACAGAACGAAGCGTTAAAGATCGCCAGCAGGATCGTCGCTGTAAGCGAAACGCCTGACTTGTTGCACATCTGCAAGAAAGTCATCAGACATGGTATCAACAGCAGCGGCAGGTTTCCTATCGCCATACCGCGGATATAAGCTGTTGTTTCATTGATTGTTTCGGCATTGGCACCAAGAAGAGTTGCCAGAGGCGATGCAAAGACAAAACCCACCACAGTCATCACTATTCCTGAAACGGTCAGCATTATTATTGAATTGGAAAAGACATCATTGACCTTCTTGGTCTCACCTCTTCCCATGAACTTTCCGCACAGGATGCCTGCTCCTCCGGAAACGATAGTTGCCAGTGCCGCCAGCATGCTGGTCATTGGTGTCGTCAGACCAAGAGCGATCATGGCTGTTGTCGGTGGAGTATTACCGATGATCAGACCATTGACTATACCGCTCAGGCTGTTGGCTATACTCATAAAGATCTGCACAGGGAGCAGCTTTAGATATAACTCCATGATGTTGCGATTGAATTTGAATCTCATTTTTTTCTCCTTTTTTACAAAGAGGTTCTTCTTATTATTATTGTATCTTATGATCTGCTGATATTCCCCTCAAATCTCTGTCTTTTTCAGTTAATCAACCTTCTTTTTTTAAAAATTTATCTCGATCTATTTTCTTGTGTCATAATAAATATGTGGATAAACAGGTAAACAAACCTAAAAAACCGTATGTATCATTAAGCAAAAACATCCTGATAACCGCTATTGCGTTTATCGTTTTCCTGTGCTTTGTACTTTCTTTTGTCATCTACAGGATCTATACCGCAGCTATGTTCGAGCGTTATGATAAGCAGCTTACTTCTGTGGCGGATTACGTAGAGATACATATAGATAAAGATGACATGTCGGAATGTGCCAAGACCTATGAGGAATCCGAAAAATATAAACAGTTCCAGGCCTTCCTGGATGAAATGATCGACAACTATCATGATGTGCACTATATATACATCATTCAGATACTGGGTCCGGAAGAGAAAGCTCCGATCGTTGAGATCTGCACCGGCAATTCGACCTATGAAAAAGAAAACGAGCCTGATAACGTCCTTCATCTTGGCGACGCCGAAGAAGGATGGTATGACAAGGAAACGACTGAGAAATTCAGACAGATCCTGCGCGGCGATAAGGATGTTTTTACTGAGAATCCGTCTGAATGGGGCGTTGACTATACATTGTTCAGGCCTTTAATCGATTCTTCCGGCGAACATTTTGCCCTGCTTGGTGTCGATATCTCGATCGAAGATCTCAACACGTCCATCTATCACAACATCCTCATCAGTGTCCTTTCAGTAGCCGTCTGCGGTATACTCTTCCTCATAATCCTTATGACCTGGATGAATTCAAATGTGACTGAACCGATCAGGTCCCTTGAAAGAAGCGTTACCGACTACGCGAACAAGACGGCCGGTTCCAAGGATCCGGAAGAACTGATATACAACGCTCCTCATTTCAATATCAACAACGAAGTAAGTGCTCTAGGCGATTCGGTCAGCAAGCTTTCTGAAAACATGCGCAATTATCTGAAAGAGATGATCCTTCAGCAGGATAAGAATGACGAACAGCTCAGCATCCTTGCCTCAATGGCTAAGATCTATGACTACGTCAATCTCATCGATTTCTCTGAATCTACGGAAATGCTTCTGAATACCGATGAACTTCACAAGATCGACATTGCGCCGGGACAGGATCATACACATCTTGTCCAGGGTCTAAGAGACAGCATCGATGTGAACATGGTCGATGAATTTTGGAACTTCACCAACATCTCGACTGTACCGACCAGACTGATCGGCCGCAACAGCATCTCCGGTGAATTTGTTTCCAACAGGATCGGCTGGTTCAGAGCTCAGTACATCAGGATCAATGGCGACATCTCGAAAAAACCGTCTGTAGTGATCTACACCGTTCAAAGCATCGATGCCGACAAGCGCCGTGAAGAAAAGCTTATCCTCATATCAAGGACTGATGAACTGACCAGACTGTTCAACAGACGGTGCTGTGAGGAAGATATCGAAGCCATCAGGCAGGAAGGCATCAAAGATGATCTGGTCATCATCTCCGCCGACCTCTATGGTCTTAAAAACACCAACGACAACCTGGGACATATGGCCGGTGATGAACTGATAAGAGCTGCTGCCTCATGTCTGACACTGGGCATTGAACATAACGGCAAGATCTACCGCACCGGCGGTGATGAATTCATCGCGATCGTCTACTGTGACGATGTTGTGCCGATCCTGGAAAGGATCCGCGAACTTGCCAAAGAATGGCGCGGCAATCTCATCAATGAAGTTTCCATTTCGCTTGGTTATGCCGCACACAAGGATTATCCTGATGCCACGATCGAAGAACTGGAAAAGCTCGCTGACGTAGCGATGTATAAAGAAAAAGAAAAATATTATCAGCAGCCTACTCACAACAGGCGTTCAAACAGAAGATAGGATCAAAAAACAAAAAAGATACAGATTCCGTTTATCTGCATCTTTTTAATTTATAATAGACAGCTACATTCACTTCTGCATCATTACAGGTTTGTGATGTGATTCATCTTTTTTGTCAAACTGTCCGGCCAGATATTCAAGTTTAAGGTTCTTCCGGTTGTAACTTGTTAAAGACTTCAATACCATTGGAAATCGCATAAACGCAAGTAATCGTATTTGTTCAGTATAGGATAAACGGCTTTTTCAAATGAATAATTCTATCCTGCTTATCTGTAGAAGTGAACCTGGAAAATTATTAATGATCTAAATAAGCCCGAAATGAACCAGGGCGTTGGCTATACCATCATCATCAATGTCGGTAGTGATATAGTCGGCCTTTTCCTTTAATAATTCTTTTCCGTTGCCCATAGCAACACCGATGCCGGCATACCTCAGCATAGCCATGTCGTTTTCGCCGTCACCGAAAGCCATGGTATTTGATCGGGTAAGTCCTTCTTTATCCAGGAATTTCTGGATACCGGCAGCCTTGCCACCGGTCTTGGCAATGATATCAATACCCGTATCGTTCCAGCTGGTAATTGAACACTTGTCAAGCAAAGCGTCAAGCTTGCGGCGTGTAGCATCATCGACAAACGCCAGACACTGATAGATCTTTTCACCCTGGTATTCACCGATATCAGGTATCGTTCCGTGTGTAGCTTCCTGGGTCTGGATGACGATATCATCTACATAGTTGATATATCTCTTTTCTTCACCGATCAGTACAAACGGGATCTTGCCGGCTTTGAAGATTCCTACCAGTATATCTACTTCATCCGGATCGATCTCGTTACCGTCAAACATCTTCTGATTTTCATCAAGACAGATATTGCCGTTAAGTGTCAGATAGCCATCAAATTTGATTTCATCCAACGGCAGCTTCTTCATCTCGTTGATATCTCTTCCGGTCGCAACGACAACCTTGATCCCCTTTTCCTGAAGTTTTCTTATTGCTTCAATAGCGCTTTGCGGCACTTTTCCGGTCCTATGAGAAAGAAGGGTCCCATCAATATCAAAGAAGATCACTTTGACATCTTCAGGAGATACAGCGCCGGTAGCTTCAACAACCTGGAAGATCTGTGAGAATCCGGTCATTTCAAATACTTCAATAATGGAGTCGTTGGCATTTATGATTGAAAAGACTCCGCGACCTCCGCTCTGTTTTTTTGCACTTAAAAAGGCTCTTAATCCAGATGAAGAAATATATTCCGTGTTCTCCAGATCAATGATCAGATTCGGATTCTCGTTGATCGCCTGAAACAAGGCATCCCTGAATTCTTCAGAATTGAGAGTATCGATCCTGCCATAAGGTTTCAGTAACAAAACATCATTATGCTGCGATTTTTCTATTTTCATTTTCTTTGCTTTTGTTGATTTTTATTATTAATCGATGTTCCTCCTGATTTTTATCTTATCATAGAAAAATCGGCCAAAAGCGATAGGGTGTTTGTAAGATTTGCAGAGGCTTTTCAGAACAGCCTTTTTAAGCTGTTCTCTCAATAATTTTTAAAATCGTTCAAGTATTACTTACCTGATCGGGGTTGACGCAGCTTCACTAAGGAAGTCCGGTCTCCTGTATACAAAAATTCACGGCCCCATGAAGGCATCTCTAAGGATTTTGTTCACCTTGGTCTGATACCCTTTGTCAGTCCCCTTCATGACTGCGATCAGATCGGCGTCAAGCCTGAAAGTGATCGGTTCTTTTTTAGGAGTGACTTTGTAGTATTTGAATTTTGCTTTAGAAAAATCTATGGTCTCCGGAATATCCGAATAATCCACCGGATACTTGTTCAGTTCTTTCAGTTCTTTGATCTCTTCATCATCAAACAGCAACTCCGGTCTATATTCCTTTGCAATAAATCTTTCCATATAATCTGCTTCTTGAGGTGTTAGTTTCATGATTGATGCTATGTAATCTTTTGCCTGCTGTTTCTTCCCTTCCAGATCGAATTTATCTTTCGTTGCTAATACTGGAAACAGATCAGATTTTATTTTTGAAATGACCAGGCCATCTATGGCAGAGGTGTCGAATTCTTTATTTACTTCCTTTGCTGAGATTGTTGCATAGAATACGACACACTTTCTGAACATATCCTTTTTGCCTGAAAACATTTTTGCATCAATCATATTACAGATGTCATACAGATCTCTTGCGGCAGCTCTGCTTATCAATGCGTTGGTTTTTGCCGCGAAGATCTCTATAGCTGCAACTGTTCTGACCTTTATTGGCTCTCCGAAAGCATCTGTCACAAACACTCTGTCTTCTGATAAAAGTACGTGTGTTCTTAGAGAGTAGTTAATTTCTATTTTAATCATATCCCTGTTGCCGGCTGCATTCACATAGTTATAGTGGAATGCGTCAAGGCTGTGGCTGAACCTTGAAGCATCGGACAGCGAATACCCTTGCTCCGACATGTATCCCTTCAGGATTTTTGTCAATCGTTCTCTTTCGTTTATCGTCTCTTCCCTGGTCAGATTCGGAACAAAATCCAAATCTATATCAACAGACATTCTCGGAAGATTGAAGATTGTCAGGTTTATGGCGGTGCCTCCTTTTAACAACAGGTGTCCACGCATATATTCCTGCGTATTCAGAAACTTAAGAATTTTTTCAGCCTGATGACCTTCTCAAATGTATCACGGTTAAAGCCATGTTCCCGCGCTCTTGCATCAAGTTCTCTTCTGTTATATTGCGGAATCTTCTATCCTTCCGTTCTTTATTTCTTTCATGTTCTCAGGGTATATCAGTTTCCATTCGCCTGAATAGGTCGGTTTGCTTATGCCATTTGCAAGGTATCGCTTGGAACTTCCTCCCCTATCCTTGCATATCTTTATAAAATCGTCACTTATTTCAAGTTCCGTCTGGTATTCGCTGAATATAAAACCGATCTTCCGATATAAAAAGGCATTGTCATATTCCTTTAGATATTTCAGCATTTTATTCTCATCGATGCCGTTCACAGATAAAACGCATGAAAACACCTCTTCCAGCCCGGCAATGAGATTTATATCTTTTATCGAATCTACTATCGTTCTCTCCTTGTCTGTTACCCTGATGCCTCCGCTGAATTCCGGATAAACTATGCCCTCTTGTATATCCTGTTTCACATAATGGTATGTATAGCCATCAAACTCAAAATCATGGAAACGCGTCTTGGAACCAACATAAACTTCATAAAAAATCTGATCGGCAATACCATGATACTCAAAAGCGGTATGATGGGATACATATGATGATGGTGTTATTGCGCTGGCGATCTGGAATCTGTCAGCAACCGGGCCACCGTTCTCCCCGCTCACACACGTATATAATCCGTTCCTGATCTTTAATACCATGTTTCCCTTCAGAAGCTTTCCCAATGCCGCTCTTGCTGTACGTTCACTCGAATACAAAGCATTGACTTCTTTCATGGAAAAAACTGGATATTGCAGCAGTTTATAATATAAATTCATACTTGGGCTCCAAAATGTTAAATATTTGTTATGATTTACTATATTATATGTTAATTATATACATATTTTCAACTATTAACCATGAATTATCATTATTAATATTGCCGTTGTGCTTCCGTGAAAATTTAATTTTACGAGTTTACATAATCATTAAACAAGTCTCCTGCTTAACTTGGAGACATATATCGTTAATCTGCAAATATAAAGTAAAAAAGACAAATTCAAAGTATATTAAGTATATAACTTGGTTGTCTATCAATTGTTTTTCCTTAAAAATTCATAAACATTTTTACGAATATATAATCTCTACACCTTCTTCAAAATTGTCTTCTACATCCTCTTTAAATTTTTCAGGCAAAAAAACTTCTTTCAGCTAGAAACATATATAGAAATATAAAGTTCAATACAAAAATCGATATTTTTGATTTTTCTAAGAAGTTTGTCGTTAGTTGCTCTTATTATTATTCATAATTCCTCTGCCTTCCTTGTACAAAAATTCATGCAATTTTTGAAACCATATACCAATTATTCGTAGCATTTATGTGATTAAACAACAAAAATTCGTAGGAATTCTGTGATAAGGCACATCATTAGCTACGAATTTTTATATTGTTTGTTATTTGAAACTGAGACTTTTTAGAAACAATCACTTACCTTTTCGTTTTTATAGAAGTATTCCTTGTCTCTTTCCGATACCTCTCTTAGGACTTTGCAGGGATTGCCTACGGCAATTACGCCTTCCGGGATGTCTCTTGTAACGATACTTCCGGCGCCGATGACAGTATTCTTGCCGATGGTGATCCCGGGCATGATGACCACTCCTGCCCCGATCCAGACATTTTCACCGATGTGGACATCCTTGTTGTACTGAAGGTTTTTACCACGAAGTTCGGGATCAATCGGATGGCCAGCGGTGGCGATCGTGACATTCGGTCCGATCATGACCCGATCTCCTATGTAGATGTGGCCGTCGTCGACCATCGTGAGGTTGAAATTGGCATAAACATATGAACCGAGGTGGACATGATGACCGCCGAAATTCGCATGGAACGGTATTTCGATATAACAGCCCTCTCCACACTGCGCAAAGACTTCCTTCAGATATGCTTCTTTTTCCTTTGTTTGCGAAGGTTTCAGCAGATTGTATTCATAAAGTCTGTCCAGATATGGTACCTGTTTCTTTACTATTTCTTCATCATTGGGATCATACAGCAACCCTTTTTTTCATTTTTTCATACTCAGTCATTTTTTTATTCCTTTTCTTTATATCCAATTCCATTATATATTGAGTGTTTTGATTTACGCGAAAGCTGAATTAGTAAATAATAAAGGCAGGAGGAACAAAGTATGATATATCATGATGTGAAACGCCTGGGTATAAAGATATCCGCTTTGGCTGTTGGGACCTGGGGCGTAGGTGCTGCCGGCTGGGGAGAAGTCAACGACAACGAGTCGATAGAAGCCACCAGGTATATGATCGATAACGGTGTTAACCTCGTGGATACCGCTCCGGTATATGGGCTTGGACATTCGGAGGAAGTCGTAGGAAAGGCCATCAAGGGACTTAGAGACAAGATAATCCTTGTCAGCAAGTGTGGCATCACACGCAAGAAAGCGACCGGCTTCGGCAAGGATGCACCGGTCCGTGACAGCAGCAGACAGACGATCATTTCCCAGGCCGAAGAAAGTCTTAAGCGGCTTGGCACTGATCATCTTGATGTCCTTCTTATACACTGGCCTGATGTCAATACACCTTTTGAAGAAACCATAGCAGGTCTTGATCAGCTCAAGAAGGATGGCAAGATACGCTTTTGTGGCATCTGCAATTTTGAAGCCGATCAGATAAAACAGTTTTACGATCAGGGCGGGCTGGATTTTGCACAGTATCATTTCTCACTGGTCGAAGACA
Source organism: Erysipelotrichaceae bacterium (assembly GCA_017511325.1). Next base: position 3,616 of record JAFWKS010000098.1, on the reverse strand, counting down.
AATGGGCCGATATACTTCATGATTACCACGATAAAGGAATTGCCACGATGGCCTATGGCCCTTTGGGCGGTGGTATCCTGACTGGAGCTTTCCGAACTATTCCTGATCTTGCGGCTGATGATATGCGTTTAAATTTCTATCCGTTCTTCAAGGAACCGATGTTCTCAAAATGCCAGGAACTTCTCAAAGTCATGGATGAGATCGTCTACGAACATAATGTCGACGTTTCTCAGGTGGCGGTGAACTGGGCCTGCAACCATCCGGATATCACCATGGCCTTGTGCGGCGTCACCAAAATAAAACATGCCAGATCCAATGTTGAAGCATTAAACTGGAGCTTGACACCAGAAGAAAGAGAAACATTGAACGAAGCTGCAAGAACACTTGTTCAATAGAAGTGAAGATCCGATTGAAAGATCGGGTCTTTTTTACTTTATGGATACTTGATATGGCTTGCGTTTATAATATTGTTGATAGAAACATTACAGATAATAACAGGAGGTACATATGGCAAAACTGTATACCGAAATTCGAAGCGCTAAAGTATTCCTTAACGGTGCCGAGGTGACGCGCAAAGGAAAATGTGAGCTCACCGAAGGCAAACAGACCCTTTATGTTTACGGTTTAAGCAAGGGCGTCGTTTACGACACGGTCAGACTTTTTGGTCAGGAAGGTCTCAGCTTAGGCAATCTTCGTTATGAAATAGAGAAGAATGATGAATTTGCGGATAATGAGATCAACAGACTGCAGAAGAAGATCAATGACATCAACAAGCTGATCGAGATCAAACAGCTGCAGATCAGTCTCTGGCAGACTAACGGCGACTTCACGAACCGCACTTCTCAAAACAGCGATGAGATCAGGGATTATATCGAAAAACTTCCGGAAAGACTCAATGGTCTTAATGACGATATCCTTGAGGCCCAGAAAAACCTGCGTGATCTCAATGAGAAACTTCAGGAGGAACAAAACAAGGGATCTTTGCCTGTCGTTGTTGTGGAAGTAGATGCGGCAGAAGCTGGCGAATACAGCTTTGAACTGCGTTACCATGAAAACGACGCCGGCTGGAGATCATCCTACGAGATCCACTCTGATGCCAAAAGCGATCTTGAGATCAGAATGAAGGCTTCGATCTTTGAACACACATATGAAGACTGGAAGAATATCGACCTGAGCCTGTATTCAGGCAATCCTGCTTCAGGTAGCGTGCTTCCTGAACTCAGCAGCATCACTCTCAATATTCAGGAAAACAACATCTATAAAACTGCGAAAGCCTCTTCCAACAGAATGATGGGCATGGCTATGGCCGGTGCACAAGCCATGGTCATGGAAGACGCAGAGGTCGTAGATGGCGATGAAGCAGCTCCGGTATTCAGGATGGAAATGCAGGAAGCAGAGGTCAACAGTGAAGAAACGATGACCGAATATGTTTTAAGCGGTAAAAGAGACATATTTAAAGATGGAGACGGCACGGCTGCCGATCTGCAGAAGTTCACGATCAAAGCTGAATATCAGATCGCCGCAGTAGCCAAGGCCGATCCTAACGCCTATCTGATCGCTAAGATCAAGACCGCTGATCTTCCACCTACAGAAGGCGTCAATGCGGGGATCTATCTCAACGAAGTCTATACCGGCAGCATCTATCTTGATTCCGATCAGACCAAAGAGGATCTTGAGATCACTTTAGGCAGAGAGGAACAGATCCATGTCTCTCACAGTACCATCTCCAAAAAGACCTCTTCAATACTTCTTAAAGGTCAGAAAGCTACGGAATATGTCTATGAGACAAAGGTAAGCAATTCTTCTGCCAAAGACGTCGAAGTCATCCTCAAGGATCAGATCCCTGTTTCCGAAAACAAGGATATCGTTGTTGATGCAACAGATCTTGGCGGTGCACAGCTTGAAAAAGAGACAGGCTTCCTGACAAAGAAAGTCACTGTTCCTTCAGCAGGAAGCACCACCTATCGTCTGTCATATAAAGTCGCCTGGCCGAAAGACAAGCGCATCAGTGAGACCAAGAAATCGTTGAAGATCTGTCCACAATGCGGAACTTCGACCAATCAGAAGTTCTGTCCTAACTGCGGAACACCATTAAGATAAAGATACAGGAGGCAACGTCATGGGTATTTTTTCAGGCATTGAACGTTACAGAGAAACGGGTGAGGAAGCAAACGCCGACAACATCATGGAATATGGTGAACCTGTCCGTTCGCTGTTTACCAGCACGAAGATCCTGTCGCTTCATCACAAGATCGACATAACTGACGAAAACGGGAACGTCGTGTATCATGCAGCATCAAAATTCCTCTCTCTTCATGACAAGACTGACATCGTCAAAGCAAATGGCGATCCAGTAGCTCATATTGAAAAGAAATTCTTCTCCCTTCATGAAAGGCACTTCATTTCCATGGCCGATGGAACAAGGTTTGAGATGTCCAACGAGCTGTTCCACGTAATCAAGGACATCACCAACATCGAAGGCCTGGGCTGGCAATTAAGGGGAAATCTGCTTGGTCTGAATTTCCAGCTCTATGATAAAAACGAACAGGTAATTGCGACCATTTCGCAAAAGCTGCTGTCGATCCACGACAAGTATTGCATCGACATCTATCAGATTGACAAGGAAGAGATCGTCATAGCAATCCTGATCACCCTGCAGCACATGATGTCAGATAGAGCAGCCGCTTCTTCGGCAAGTTCATCTTCATCGTCGTCTTCTGCAAGCAACTAGTCAAAAGCGATCATGCGAAACACCCGTTTAAAGCGGGTGTTTTTTTGTTTGCTGAGGTGAAAATGTTAATATTGAGATATAAAGATGTTTATATAATCAGGAGGCATTATGAGATTTGTTTTTTGGGGTGACGGATCGCAAAGAGCCAAAGATCTGGTCGATGCGGTCATCGTCAGAAGTACCGAGAACTTCAACTGGACTTTTATTTTCATACTATCTGTAATCTTCTATGTCTACTGGAGCGAGATCCAGAAAAAGAACTACAAGGTCGTTGTAGCCGGATTCTCCCTCTATGGCGTGCACTGGCTCTATGAGATCGCCAATGCATTGATCGGTCATTTCTTTGGTTATCCGCTCTGGACTGTCAGCAACGAATCGACGACTTTCATCCTGTTGATCGGAGTGTGCTGGGAACTGTCGATGATGTTTACATTAGCCGGTATCATCTCATTTAAGATGCTGCCGGAAAAAAGGACTTTCAAAAACAAGCTGATGGGTGCCATATCGATGGCGCTGCTGTTCTCACTTGTTGAATCATTTTTGGCCGGTACATCAAACAATTCGTTCATCTGGGTTTACAAGTGGTGGGGCGTTATCCCTGTGTTCATCACTACCTATATCCCGTTCTTCCTTGCCAGCAACTTCGTTCCGGATATGAAGCCTAAGACACAGAAAACTTTTCTGATTACGATCTGGTCGCTGGTTGCCCTTTCCCTTATCGTTTTCATCCCGCTGGGATATATCTGATATAACCATCACATACTAAAGCCTGCAGATCATGCAGGCTTTAGTTTGCTTTGTTATATTTGAAGTTTAGTAGTTCTCGCAGTTTACTTCAAAGTATGACTGAGGATGTGCACAGGTCGGACATACTTCAGGAGCTTG
>JAFWKS010000097.1 GCA_017511325.1 Erysipelotrichaceae bacterium | reverse complement strand
TAATTGTCCTTATATCAAGAAGATAATAGGTGTTGAATACTGATTTGTTTTTAGATTTGATAGTAATGATAAGGTTATGGTCATCATACCAGCCAAGGCAAGAGACAGACCTGTCTTCTTTGTACAGTTTCTTGTCGATATAGAGTTTTGAATCATAGCTGTCCTGATCTTTTGAAGATCTTGAAACTGTATAGGCATAATGGTCGCCTTTTGGGTTAAAAGAAAGGCCTGAAATGAAATTGAATTTCAACAGGTCTTCACTGACGATTTTTTTCATGTATTTCTCCCCCTGTTACTGAACTGTTTGACGGTTATATCTCATAAAACATTCATGATAGAAAAAGTCTAGAAACAAAGACAGTCCATAGTTATTATAGACATTTCTTATCGACGCATGTTCAAAGATGCTGTACTGGACTTTGGTGCCGATATAGTAGATGAACTGATAGGTATTTTCAAAAGCACCGGAGCGGTTGAGTGTGATCAGACACTTTCTGGCCGGAAGCTTTCTTATCTCTTCATTGATCGCGATCGCAAAGTTGCCGGTGATCGAGCTGACGATGATCAGATCGTTTTCGTCGAGGTTCTCCAGAAGCTGTCTGTTGGTGGTGGCATTGGTGGTGATCCTGATGAGCTTGCCGATGGAGATGAGCTGCTGCTGGAAGATCTTGCACGGGAAGGAAGAGTCTTCAGCCGTGACCAGCACGACATTCCTTGCGTTCATGAACATCTCGACGAGTTTGTCAAAACCTTTAAGTGAACAGGTTTCGGAGATATCCTGACACATCCTGGAGATACTGTCGGTGAGATAATCCCTGTAGCTTGAATGATCGGTATAGTTTATGAAGCTGCTTTCATGGGAAATGACGACATCGATGCCTTTTTTCAGCTGAGTATAGCTCTCATAACCGATGTTCTTGATGAAACGCTGAACAGAACTGCGCGAGACGAAACAGTCATCCGCAACCTTATATATACTGGTGTCTTTCAGATGATTGAGGTTATTCAGAAAATACTTGGCGATCACAAAATCGGTGTCCAGTTCATCGTTGGTGTTGAGTATCGAAAGCAATGATGAAAGAAGATTAAAAGTCTGCAAAGTAATAGTCTTATTATTTTGTTGGTCTTCCATAACTAAATTGTAACATCTGGTATCAAAACTTGATACCAAAAACCGGTAATGGTATCAAAAGATGAAACTATAGGATTGTTAGCGTTTACATATAATTAAATTAGATAGAGGAGGAAAACAATGAAACACAATAATAATCCTGTTTTTCCTGAAGGTTTCCTGTGGGGTGCATCATCTGCTGCATGGCAGGTCGAAGGGGCAACACTGGAAGATGGAAGAACACAGGCGATCATTGACCTGAATTCACAGACGAAAAAGCCTTTTGCGGATAATTCGATCGCTGCCGATCATTATCACCATTACAAGGAAGACGTCGCCCTGATGAAGGAATGCGGATTCACCAGCTACCGTTTCGGCATCTCCTGGTCAAGAGTCATTCCGGGACCAGACCGCAAGGTCAACCCAAAGGGCATCGAGTTCTATAACAACCTCATCAATGAACTCAAGGCTGCAGGGATCGAGCCGATCGTGACTATCTATCACTACGATATGCCTTGCTGGGTCGATGAGAAGTATGGCGGATGGCATAACCGCGCCATCATTGACGAATTTGATTATTATTGCCGTGTCCTGTTTGAAAACTTTGGTGACAGAGTCAAATACTGGCTGTCCATCAACGAACAGAACATGCAGATTGTTTACGGAAAATGGTTAGGCGTAGCCAAGGGCTGCACGGACTGGGAAAAAGAAAAATGGCAGATCAACCACATCATGAACATGTGTCATGCCAAGGCGGTCATTGCCTGCCACGAAATGGTCGAAGGCGGCAAGATCGGTCCGGTGCCTGGATATGTTCCGATCTATCCTAAATCATGCAAGCCTGAAGATCAGATCGCGGCCATGAACGCGGAAGAACTGACGGAAAAGGTGTGGAACGACACTTATGCCTATCGCAATTATTCGCTCTTCATCCAGAACTACTGGAAGGAACATGACATCGATCCAAAGATCGAAAAAGGCGATATGGAACTGCTTGAAAAAGCCAAGATCGATTTCATCGCTGTCAACTGCTACAGATCGGATGTCGGTATGTGGCCTGATCCATCATATGTGCAGGAGATCGGTCTCAACAAGTACGGACGCAAGGGCGAATTCATCTATACCAACTGGCCGGGTGAATATGCCTTGGACCGCAACCCGTTCGTTGAAACGACCGACTGGGACTGGCACATCGATGGTGTCTCCATGAGATATGCGCTCAGATATATGTGGGATCACTATCATCTGCCAATGGTCATCACTGAAGCCGGTTTCGGTGCTCATGAAGATCTCGGTGAAGACGGAAAGATCCACGACCAGTATCGTATCGACTACCTCAGAGATTACATCTACAATGTCGGACTGGCGATCGCTGACGGTGTCGAAGTATTCGGTTTCAACCCATGGTCATTCACCGACCTGCTGAGTACAGGAAACGGCATGGCCAAGAGATATGGTCTGGTATTCGTCAACACGACTGACGATGATGTAAGAGATCTCAAGAGATACAAGAAAGATTCCTTCTACTGGTATTCAAAGCTCATCAGATCAAACGGCCAGGAATGGGGCTACGATATGAGCGAGTGGAGAGATTTCACCAAGACCTCGCAGATCGCTTCCGATCTCAAGGACAAGATCCAGGAACCTGACTGGGTCAAAAAGATCTAGATAATAAACTTTACCAATAAAAACGAAAGGGGAAAATTAATGGCAAAGAAAGATTATAAGAAACTATCTGATGACATTATCGCTGCCTGTGGTGGTGTCGAAAATGTCCTGTCTGCTTCTCACTGTATGACACGTCTGAGAATGAACCTTAAGGATGCATCCAAGCTCAATATTGAAGAAGCAAAGAAGATCCCTGGTGTTCTCAACATCGTCGTTCAGAACGGTGAACAGCAGTTTGTCATCGGTCAGGATGTCGCTTCACTTTATGAAGAAGTAACCAAGAACGATATCGCTGCAGCCGGAACTGTTGATGATCCGGATGCTTTGAAAGCTGATGCCAACGATGCCAAGAGCAATATCGTCGAGACGATCCTGTCTTACATCGGCGGTACTTTCTCACCGATCATTCCGGTATTCATCGCCGGAGGTCTTACCGGTGCGGTAATCTCTTTATTACAGACATTCGGTGGTCTTGATCCTACAAGCGGTACTGTATTCGTACTCTCTGCTATCCAGCAGGCCATGCTGTACTTCTTGCCGATCTATATCGGTTTCTCATCTGCTACACGTCTTAAATCAAATCCATACCTTGGAGCTTTCCTTGGTGCGATCCTTGTTTATGTAACACTTAACCGTGCAGAGATCCTCACTTTCGCAGGCATCCCTGTCGCAAACATCGGCTACAATGGCCAGATCTTCCCGGTCATCTTAGGCACGCTGTTCATGTCGGTAGTCTACAGATTCCTGCAGAAGTACCTGCCAGTCGTTCTTAGAACTGTCTTACTGCCTGTATTGACCATGCTGATCGTTGTTCCGGTTACATTGATCGTCTTAGGTCCTATCGGCTATTGGGTAGGTACAGCGATCGCCAATGCCGTTCTGGCAATCTATCGCGCATTCCCGGCTTTAGCTGTTGCTATCATCGGTGCTACAACTGTATGGCTCGTCTTCTTCGGTATGAACAACGCAACATATCCGGTTTTGTTCCTGCTGTTTGCTGAAGTTGGTTCAGACCCTCTGATCTGTACAGGTATGGCTCCTGCCAACGTTGCAGTAGGCGGCGCATGTCTGGCTTACGCTCTGTTGCAGAGCGATCCTGACAAGAGAGGCGTCGGTATCTCTTCCGGTATCACGGCTTTATCAGGAATCACAGAACCAGGCGTTTACGGTGTTCTGTTCCCTAACCGCTATCCACTGATCGGCGCGATGGTCGGCGGCGGTGTCGGTGGCTTCATTGCCGGTCTGTTTGGCCTTACTCAGTACGTTATCGCCAACCCTGGCTTCATCTCCTTTGCAGCTTACTTCAATCCGGATGGAACTATGGGCAACTTCTGGGGCATGATGGGCGTCATGGTACTGGCTGTCATCATCGGCTTTGCCGTAACATACGTCTTAGGCAAGAGACAGGAAAAGAAAGCATAATTCCTGCAATACAGAATTTGATCAACAGAAGGAAGCAGAATGTCTGCTTCCTTCTTAAAATAGGAAACAATATTCTGATATATTTATTGATATGGATAAAACAGTTGATTTCTATTATGTAAGACACGGAAGGACGCTGTTCAATGAACTGGGACGAATGCAGGGGTATTGCGATTCTCCTTTGACTGATAAGGGCATTGAAATGGCGATAGAAGCCAAAGAAGAATTGAAAGATATCCGCTTTGATAGAGCCTGCTGTTCAACAAGCGAAAGATGTGTCGATACCGCAGCTATTGTCCTTGAAGGAAGAGATGTTCCCATCACCTATACCAAAGGACTTAAGGAAATGAACTTTGGAAGTTATGAAGGCACAAAGATCAGCAATCATCTGGAAGAGATAGATAATAGAAGGCTCAACACCTTTGACTGGTCCGATGCAGGGGGCGAGGATCGAAGGATGCCGGAAGAAAGAGTTAAGAAGACATATCAACAGATCTATGATGACGCAAAAGACAAAGACAAGATCCTGATCGTATCACATGGAGCGATCTTCCTGCATATGATGGATTTTCTGTTTGGCCTGGATATAAAGAGGTATATAGAACTGATAAAAAACGATCCGGCAGAATACCTGCCGATCCCTAACGGATATGCCGCACATTTTATCAGAAGCAATGATAAATATGATATTATCAAATTAAACAAGAGATATGATTCAATACTCAGATCATTGAAAGAGAGGAAATAATATGTTTGATTTTTTCAAGAAGAAACCTGTATACGAACCATTGGATCTCGGCAATGACAAGATCAGTTCCCTGGGTGAAGGAAAGCTCATTCCAATCGAATCCGTCACTGATGAAATGTTTGCCCAGAAGATGCTGGGAGATTCAATTGCGTTCAAGTTTGAAGGAAACAATGTAAATATCTTTTCTCCGGCAAACGGTACATTGACAGTAATGTTCCCGACCGGTCATGCTTTCGGACTTACAACTGAAGATGGTGTCGAAGTATTGGTCCACATCGGTGTCAATACTGTTGAAAACAAGGGCGTCGGTTTCAAGATCCTGGACAAGAAACAGGGCGATGCAGTCAAGGCTGGTGATCCGATCGTAGCTGTAGACTTCGACAAGCTCTCAGCCAAATACGATATGAGCACGATGCTGATCATCACGAACGCCAACGAGAAGAAAGTTGAACTAGTTAGAGAAGGCGAAGTAAAACGCGGCAGCATCGTCGGTACGATCCTGTAGGTTTATATCACTGATCACTATATAAAAGCACTTTGTTACAGAAGTGCTTTTTTAGTACGCTATAAAGTGTAGTCGGTATAGTCTCTATCAGATGACTGACCTGCTGCACTTATTTTATGATAAGGGAGTCAGTAATGCGGCCTGACGTGGGCTTTTTTGGAACT
>JAFWKS010000096.1 GCA_017511325.1 Erysipelotrichaceae bacterium | reverse complement strand
GATTTCTGATGACATCGTTGTTGTCGAATTCTACGAAGGAGATACTCGGGATATCCCTTAGTTTCTCACTTGCCAGGATAAGTCCGCTCCTGTTTTTATTTATATTCAGATCGATCTGCGTTACGTCGCCATTGACAATCATCTTTGAATTGAATCCCAGTCTTGTCAGAAACATCAGCATCTGTTTATCGGTCGTATTCTGAGCTTCATCAAGGATGATGAATGCCTCATCGAGCGTTCTTCCGCGCATATAAGCCAAAGGCATCACTTCTATCACGCCTTTCTCGATCAGTTTATCCTTCTGTTCCTTGCCCAATATCGCGTCTAAGGAATCATATATCGGCATCAGATAAGGATCGATCTTCTCCTTGAGATCACCAGGCAAAAAGCCCAGCGATTCCCCTGCTTCAACTGCAGGTCTTGTTATGATGATCCTGTTTACCATTCCTTTTTTGAGATAAATGACAGCCAGAAGCACTGAAAGGAAGGTCTTGCCTGTACCGGCAGGGCCGATCGAGAAGACCAGGTCATCCTTTTTAATGGCTTTTATGAATTTCAGCTGATTGTTCGTCTTGCACTTAAATGGTTTTCCCGAAAACGAATAGGCAATGATCTCATCACTGAAATCCTCTTCCTCTTCCTCATTCATCTGCATGAATGAATGCGTAATGAAATCACGATCAATGATGTTATCCCTGCATTTACGCACGATGTGATCCATGTGACGGGAGAACTTGTTGAAGATCTCTTCATCGTCACAAAGCAGTTTGAAGTAGTTGTCTCTGTATACGATGCCGCAGCCATAGAGCTGCTCCAGAAGTGCGATATTGGAATCGTTGACTCCAACGATGTTTCTCAGTTCATCCTGATTAAGATTTGTTACAGTATATTTCATAATCCTTTCCTAGTATGTTCAAGCCATGCAGTGGTACCGATATATCTGCAGGCTTTTGTTCCAAATTCATTGGCGCTCTTTATAGCTTCTGAAACATTTTTGTTTTCACTGATCGCTTTGATGAAGCCAGCCGCAAAGCTGTCTCCGGCACCAGTCGAATCGATACATTCGATCTTTTCTGTCGGATAATACTCTCCTTTATAGAAACAGCCTTTCTCACCGCACTTGATGACCACGTTTTTGATACCGGCAAGATACAGCTTCCTTTCACATTCAGATATGTCACTGCTCTCACACAGCTGACTTGCTTCTGTTTCGTTGCAGAAGAAGTAATCCACATACTTCAGACATGTCATGTCGTCAACTGTTTCGTTGTTCTTATGATTGGAAGAATCCACAAACAGCGTGAGACCTTTTGCCTTGATCATTTCAAACAGTAAAGAAAGCTTTTTATTATTCAGCATCTTCGAAAGGAAAAGCGAAGCAAAAGATACATACCTGCAGTCTTCATCGATGCATATATCATCAAGATCCATTATCCTCAATGACCCGTTTTCGTTACCGACAAACTTTCTTTGACCTTTCTTGTCGATGAATACGAAGGATATGTATGTCTCACTATCCTTCTTTCTTATATTCCTGTTGAAAGGAATATCTCTATGTTCGAGATAATCGAT
>JAFWKS010000095.1 GCA_017511325.1 Erysipelotrichaceae bacterium | reverse complement strand
GAGGTGATGAAGGTCTATTTGAGATAAGAGATAGATTCAACGGCCCCCTATTGAATACCATTCATCTTGACAGCAACGAAGAATTTTCAGAATCGGAAACGGTTATGATCGATCTGCCAAAAACGAATAGATTTTCTTTGTATTTCACCTACAAAGGCAATGGACATATAGATTTTGATTCCTTTTCTCTCAAATAAAAACAGGTGATATGATCTTCACCTGTTATCAATAATTTCATTAGCTTAGTCTTATTATCTTTTCTCGTAGTTCTCAGAAAGGCTCTCAGCCAGATTTATGAGATGATCGCCTATCCTTTCAATATCGATAAGCAGTTCAGAATAGACGATGCCTGAATTAGGCTTGTCTTTTTTCTTTTTCATTCTTTCGATCTCAGCTTCACGGTTGCGCTTGCACAGTTCGTCAATCTTCTCTTCATTATCTTTTACCAGTTGTACAAGTTCACTGTCACCACTGCCGATTAGGTCATCGATCGCACCAAGTGACTGCATGATGATATCTGTAAGCTCGCTGAGTTCATCATAGGCTTCGACCGATAACGGAGAATCCATCGCGATCAGACTTTCTTCAGCTTCTGCAATATTGACAGTGTGGTCAGATATTCTTTCAAGGTCGATATTCATTGAGAAAAGCAATGAGGCCTGTTTAGCTTCCTGCATGTTGGCATTAGAAGCCATCAGGATCTGAATATTCTTTGAAAGTCCCTTGCTTATAAGATTTACCTGCTGTTCATTTCTATTTACAGCATCAATGACCGAGATATGTTCCAGCAAAGAGTTGAAGCTGATATAGACATTCTGTTTGACTGATTCAAACATATTATTCATTTCAACATTGATGGCAAAGATATTGAACTGAGCGTTGTTCTCCATCTCAAGAGTAGGCACGACTTCCGGCTGCAGGGCTTTTTCGCTTCCCTGATCCGGAATGATGAGATACGCTACCTTGGCCAGTGAACTGGCGATCGGGAAGCATACCAATGAAGTGATGACATTGGTTATAGTATGCATGAATGCGATCTGCTTTACGACATTGCCCGGAGCCAGTGCTTCATACCATCTGTCAAACGGCAGGATCGAATACAGAAGCGTAAACAGCAAGGCGTTGACGATGTTGAAAGTGAAGTTGATTATAGAAACGCGCTTGGCATCACGATTGAAACTTAATGATGCCAGCATAGCCGTCGTACAAGAGCCGATGTTCTGACCCAGGTTGAAGAACATGACATCCTTGATCTGGACCAGTCCGCTTTTAGCCAAAGACTGGATAATACCTAATGATGCGGACGAAGACTGAACTATCGTGGTCAGCACGAAGCCGATGAGGATACCGACCAGAGGATTCTGCATGCTGGAAAGGATCTTTAGGAAGAACGGTGACTGTCCTAGAGGAGCAAGTCCCGAAGACATCGTATCCATCCCAATGAAAACAAAGCCTAAACCCATCATGATCTCACCGATCGCATTGAGCGAGTCGTTTTTGACAAACATGATCAAACATACGCCTATAAATGCCAGAAAAGGAGCAACCAGTCCGACATCAAGAGCCATCAGATGGCCAGTGATCGTGGTACCGATATTGCTGCCTAAAATGACATAAACTGTCTGTTCAACCCTCATGATTCCGGCATTGACAAAACTCACGAGCATACTTGTCGTAGCGCCGGATGATTGGACCAAAGCTGTTACCAGCATGCCCGCAAGCAAGGCGACGATCGATTTTTTGGTCAATTTCTCCAAAAAGCCCTGCAGTTTTCCGCCTGCCATGTGCTTAAAGCCGCTTCCCATTACTTCCATGCCGTACAGGAAGATCGCCAAGCCGGTCAAAACTGATAAAATGTCAGTAAATTTCATGTCTAGATATATAATATCAGTTATTCTCTGATTTAGACAAAAAAAACTCCGGTCTGAAAACCGGAGTTATGTCTTTTAAGATGTTTTCTCTTACTTAAGAGCTTTGCCGCAGTTTCTGCAGAATTTGTCATCAGGGCTTACAGCAGCACCGCACTGTGGGCAGTATGCAACAGCCCCCTGAGGAGCATTGGAACCACCTGTCTGCTGAAGAATGCTTGCAGCAGTGTTGGTAGCCATGTTGACATTCATAAAGCCAACGCCAGCACCGTTAGGGTTGTTAGCTGCATCTCTGATCGCATCAGCTGTAGCAGTGATGATCGTAGCATTTGCCATTTCCTTGTCTTTGTTGACAGCAGCCATCTGCAGGTTGGCGATCTTCTTCTGATCTTCTTCTGGGATCGTGATCGAATTGAAAGCGAT
>JAFWKS010000004.1 GCA_017511325.1 Erysipelotrichaceae bacterium | reverse complement strand
CCCGGATCTTGACAAAGGAACTTTAAGATTCAAGAATGCTGCTGATCTGCTTGGCTTTTATCATCTGCTGGAGATTCTGCCTGATCTAAGAAACATCAATTTCCGACATAAGGAATTCTTTCCTTATTACGGGGAAGATCTTCAGGTTATACAGGATGCGCTAAAAAACGACAAAGAAAGTGTCGCAGTTGAGGGCGGACCTTGTCTTTTCGGTGAGCATGAAGTCGATGTCATCGTTACATTGAGTGATGATACGCAATTCCTTTTCGACTATTCTACAGGCAAGAAGTATGTGGCGTTAGTAGGCGGAGAATTCGCCCAGAACGAATATGATCTGGCCGGTTTTGTCGAGGAAAACAAGGATAGAATCAAAGATATTGGTTTTAAGAACTACAAGACGGGTTTGACCTACCAGGAATATCTGCATGTCTTTTTCCCGTTTGCGGTTGCAGACGCCCTTAAAACAGCTCTGGTGATGACCTTGCCTGATATGTCATACCGCAAATATCTGCAATATATATGCAATAATCTGAATGAAGAGATGGCACAGAAGACGATGAAAGAATTCGATGAGATCCTTTACTATATCGCTGATATGTATATTGATCTGATCAACAAGCTGCAGGAAAAATTCAAGATCTCTAAATTTGCACTGTTGCATGGAAGAGATGAAAATCTCATGAAGATCTACATGGAAAAAAGAGAACCTTTTATCGAGAGGAACAAGATCCTCAAATCTCTTACCAGCAACGAGGCAAAACTTGAATCGATCAAGGATTATATCTCTATGCCAGCCTTGCCGTACTACATCTTTGATTCAAAGCATATCCTGGAAGTAAACAGTATGGATGAAACCGATTCATACCGCAAATGCCGCAAGGCACACAAGAGCGTTCTGACTTTGAGCTGCATCCTATTCCCTGAGCTTTTAAGTTCAGATGGCATAAACACGATCTATTGCACAACGATCGAACATAAAGACTACAACAATTACGTATCGGAACTGGAGTAATTATGAAAGAATACCTTCTGTCAGATAAAATAAGAAAATTTGATATCATCGTCATCATTATGGCCGTTCTTATCGGTTTTGTGTCATTCCGCTACAAAGTACCTTATGAACAGGCTACCAGCAGACACACCGAGATCTCTTTTGGCTACATCTCTAGAAAGGCCAATGATCTTTACTATGTCATCGATGACGGACATAACAGAATCATATGTTTCGATGATAATGAAAAAGAGCTCTTTGAAATAGTTTCTCCGGTAGTAGTTGGAGAATATGGATTATATATCGATGATCTGTTTGTTGATGATGAAAGCGTCTATCTTTCCGGTTCTTTATGGAATGGAATGCTGCTCGACGGGGAGGCTATAGCGAGGTTCGATCTGGAAGGGAATCTTCTTGAAACGATAGCCTATAACGATTACTATGGGAATTCCTTGAATGTCAACAAGCACCGTTTCTATGGTCTAAAGACTTTCGAAGGTGTTCTTTATTATGCTGAATGCCTTGAAAATCATATCGTAATCCATCGCTACAAGGACGGCAAAGACAGATCGTACATGATTATGTATAACGATGCTTTCAATGTGGTAAGCGATATCATCTTTGAAGGCAGAAATGTCTTCATCCTGAACAAAAAGGGCATCATCGAAAAATATGATGAAACAAAAAACAATGAACTGATATATGAAACATCATGGGAAGGCGAGAATGACCGTATTCCTTTCAGGATGGATGTTCATGATTCACGTATTTATTTTACTGATATCAAAAACGCTGAAGTTGTTAAAGTTGACAGGGAAAGCAAGACGACTGAAGTAATATACGAAGGTATTGACTCGCAGACTGTCACCGTCTCAGATGATGGCAAGAGCATCCTTTTGACCAATTCAGACGGCTTGCTGGAAATAGGCGATCAGGAAAGAAGCTTCTTTCTGATCGAGAAAAACGACAACGATCTGAAAACGCAGTATATCTATATCGCTTCAAGTACGCTGTTTGCGATCATATTGCTTCTTGCGGTCTTCAGAGTTGCCGTCATGCTAAGAGGCGTATCGATGTCTTTAAGCAACCGCTTTGTTATGATCATCGTCATTATGGTCTCTGTAGTCTGCATCACGATCAGCTATATCCTGATCAACTCCTTTAGAGTCAACTACTACGACAAGATCAGAGAACAGCTGGAATCGACTGCTATAATCGTCGCTAGCGGGATCGATGAGAATGATCTTAACAGCATAAATGATGCAACTGACTTTGGCGGTGAAGCCTACAACCATATTGTCGATTCGATGGAAAGAGTCTTCCCTTTGGATATCGAATTCTACAGAATGGCATACTGCAACATTCTGAGACTAGATCCTTCAGGGGAAAGCGGCTATGGTGTAGCTTATCTTGACCAGTCGATCGGCGTCTACTTCCCGCTTGATGAAGTTGAATATGATGAAGTCAAACGTGTCTATTCTTCCAAGGATTCCGTGTGGAATGATGCTGTTATGGATGTTTCCGGTACATATCTTTCCGTCAAGGTTCCGATCATGAACAAGACCAAAGGTGTTATTGGTGCAGTCGCTGTAGGTGCCGATACCTATGTCGTAGAAAACATGATCGCGGATATGCAAAGAAGAGTGCTATTCTCGATCGTTATCATATTGCTGCTGATCTGGATCCTGGCTACTGAAGGGATCGCCTTATATACAAGCTATCAGTCTTATAAAGAAAGAGTTTCGGAATATACAAAGAAGAAGATCATGCCTGCGCATCTGCTGAGGCTTCTGGTCTTTTCAGTGTTTACGGCATTCAATCTGGTCTCCTCATTCTTGCCTGTATATATTTTAAGACGCTGTGATATCTTCCCTGAAGCAAGCAGGGAGCTCATCAGCTCATTGCCGATGACGGTAAATATCTTCGTCATGGGCATCATGTCACTATTCTGTGCAAATGCTGTCAGACGTTTCGGCATCAAGCATATTTTCATCGGGGCAACTGCTTTCTCGCTGTGCGGCAATCTGATCATGGCCTTTATTCCGGGATATTTCACGATGATAATCGGTCTGTTCCTGGATGGCATTGGAGTGGGCCTTATTTCCAATGCAGTATATGTCGCTCTTACATACATCAGCGATGAGGAAGTCAAACAGAACTGTTTCTCGATCTATAATTCCGCCTCATTATCAGGAATCAATCTTGGTATGATCATGGGCGGTCTTCTGGCTACCGGGATCGGACAGAATTATGTCTTCCTTGTTGCGGCTATTATCTGGCTTGTTTTGCTGGTCTTTGGCTCATATATGGCCAAGAATCTAAGTGATACTTCAAAAGAGAAGGTCGAAGAATATACCAGCAAGGACAGAGTCGATGCGAAGAAATTCATCAGAAACAAAGTCACTTATTCGTTCTTTGCGCTCATCCAGAACCCTTATATCGTCTTCAACAGTTTCGTGTTCTTCTTTGTACCGATCTTCTGTGAGGAACTTGGTTTCAATGAAACGATCGTATCTGTTTTGCTGATGCTATATTCACAGATCGCAGTTATAGCCGGCGAAAAGCTCACAGACAAGACCAACAGTTTCTTTGGCGACTATACTATCTATCTGGCTAATCTGTTGAACGTGATGGCTGTAGCTTTCTTTGTGATCAACCAGGATCTTTCCGGTCTGATCGGATCTTTGATATTGCTTGGCATCAGCGCATCCTTTGGCAAACCTTCGCATCAGACATATTTCCTTAAACAACCGATAGTCAAGGAGTATGGTGAAGATAAGGCAATGGGTATTTACAACTTCTCAGAAAATATCGGTGAATCACTTGGCCCGATCGTTTTCGCAAGACTCATCGGTGCAAGTTTAGGCATATACGGGATTTTCCTTGGTGCTGTCAGTGCCATGGGAGCTTTACATTTTATTCTCAATAGAAAGGAATTAAGCAGAAATGAATAAGCAGAAATCTATTGGTAAAGCGTTACTGACAGGAGTAGCGATCTTCGCGTTGTGGACTACTCTGATACTTGGAGCGATCGGCTTTGCAACGTATTTTAACGGCGTGATCGGAAGGTATAAGGTATATCTCAACGATATCCTCTCTTTGACTTTGACCGAGATCGACGCAAACGACATGGAAACATGCATCAATACCGGTAAAAAATCTGAATCATTTGAAAAAACTCAGGATTTTCTAAACAGGGTCAAGGAGAATTACGATATTGAATTCATCTATATCGTTAAACCATTAAACACCAATGAAGTCGACAACATGATGGATGTCATGGCCGGTATCACCAGAGAAGAAGCCGCTTCGGATTTTGATTTCTACTCTGTCAAACTTGGCAGTCTGACCGGTGATGGATATACCGGAGAAGTTGCCGGAAAGTATCTGGCATCGATGGATGCGCATGAGACGACATACTTCGCTAACAAAACCGAATTCGGTTACGATTATACAGGTATAATTCCGATCAGAAATTCTTCCGGAAAGGCTATTGCAGCTCTGGCATGTGATGTCTCAATGTACAAAGTCAGAAAGATAATCGATTTCTATCTGCTTATCATGCTTCTTGCAGGCATAATTTTAGGAGTCGTTACGATAACTATTGCCTATAAGTGGCTGCATAATCGTGT
>JAFWKS010000094.1 GCA_017511325.1 Erysipelotrichaceae bacterium | reverse complement strand
TGAAGATCAGATGTACAGATACGCTTAATTGAATCTTTTACGATTCTTGTTGTAAGTCGTGTGCAGCAGTTCGTGAGCCAGATGAGAATTTGGTTCACCGAGGAATTTTTCATAAAGTTCCTGGATCTGCTTGTTGTTGTGAGACTGTCTGACTACCTGTCTTTCGTCTTCGGAATACAGGGCGTTGGCTCTCTTGGCTTTGTAGGTATCCAGTATATCGTCGTCATCTTCCGGTAGGAAACAAGGTTTGACATATGACTGACCACCACCGTTTATACAGCCGCCCGGGCAGCCCATGATCTCGATGAACTGATACTTGGAAGTGCCTTCTCTGATCTGATCGAGCAGGACCTTGGCTGAGCGCATGCCTGAAGCGATCGCTACATTTACTGTAGTGCCGTTGATATCGATAGCAGCTTCTCTGATGCCCGCATCATTTCCTCTGACCTCACTGAATTCGATCTTGCCGTATTCCTTACCGGTCAGTTTGTAGTATACAGTTCTTAAAGCAGCTTCCATAACGCCACCGGTAACGCCGAAGATTACAGCAGCACCGGTGTATTCGCCCATGATATCCTGATCCCATTCTTCATCCGGGAGCTTGGCGAAGTTGATGCCTGATCTCTTGATCAGCTTGCCCAGTTCTCTGGTCGTAAGAACCGCATCAACATCTCTGATGCCGTCCTTTTCCATTTCCGGACGTTCTTTCTCAAACTTCTTGGCTGTACAAGGCATCACTGATACAACAAAGACATCCTTTGGATCATAGCCCTTCTGTTTAGCCCAGTAAGACTTGATGATAGCACCCTGCATCTGGTGAGGAGACTTGCAGGATGACAGATGATCAAGAAGATCACCATAGTAATATTCAGCGTAGTTTACCCAGCCTGGTGAGCACGATGTGATCATCGGCAGAGTTCCGCCTTCCGTAAGTCTGTGCAGCAGTTCTGTGCCTTCTTCCATGATCGTGAGGTCAGCACCGAAGTTAACGTCGTAGCACTTTTCAAAACCGAGCCTTCTAAGAGCAGCGATCATCTTGCCGGTAACAGGTGTACCGATCTTCATGCCGAATTCTTCACCAAGTGAAGCACGGACAGCCGGAGCGACCTGTACAACGACGTGCTTGCCGGCCTTGAATGCTTCATCGACCTTGTCGATCTCAGAAACTTCCATCAAAGCACCGGTCGGACATACGGTCGTGCACTGACCGCAAAGGATACATGGAGAATCCTTGAATGATCTGTTTTCTGCCGGGCCGACGATGGTGTTGAAGCCACGTCTTTCAAAGCCCAGTACTGATAGACCGTGAGCTGCATCGCAGCGGGCGATACATCTACCGCAAAGGATACATTTGGAAGTATCACGCTTGATCGATGGTGTCAGCTGATCAACGGTGACCGGAGTCTTTTCTCCGACATACATGTTTTCTCTGGCACCGGTGACCTGTGCAACATAGAGCAGTTCACACTTGCCGTTCTTGTCACATTCCTGACAGTTGCGGTTGTGGTTGGAAAGCAGAAGTTCTACAGAAGTCCTTCTGGCAGCGACCGCTTTTGGTGAACCGATCGTAACAGACATGCCGTCTGATACAGGATAGACACATGAAGCGACCAGTTTCTTTGGTCCCTGGCCTTCCTGTGCTTCTACCAGACATACTCGGCATGATGCGAGAGAACATTCGCCATGATTGTAGCTGCATAGCGAAGGAATCTCATAGCCGCACTTTTTGGCGGCTTCAAGAATCGTCAAGCCCTTCTCGACTTCGTATTCCTGACCTTCAATTCTTATCTTTACTAATTCCATATGTTCCTCCTACTGTTTAGAGATTGCACCAAACTTGCATGTTGCGATACAAGCACCACACTTGATACAGGTATTAGGATCAATGCACATAGCCGGAAGTTTCTTGCCCGGCGCAATGTATTCAGGTTCGATCTGATGGATCGCATCAGCAGGGCAGCCCTTCTGGCACATCTTGCAGCCGAAGCACTTATCCTTGTCGATAACATAGCTCATGAGTTTCTTACATACATGAGCCGGACATCTCTTCTCATCAACGTGAGCGATATATTCGTCCATGAAAGAAGCCATCGTTGAAAGGATCGGGTTTGGAGCCGTCTGGCCAAGACCGCACAAAGAGTTGGTCTTGACGTTGTTGGCCAGTTCCTTGAGATCTTCAAGATCCTGTCTTGTGCCCTTGCCTTCAGTGATCCTCGTCAATACTTCCAGCATCCTCTTGGTACCGATACGGCATGGTGAACACTTGCCGCATGATTCATCACAGATGAATTCCATATAGAATTTAGCGACGTCGACCATACAGTTGTCTTCATCCATGACGATGGCACCGCCGGAACCCATCATTGAACCGGCTGCGATCAGATTGTCATAGTCGATCTTCGTATCGAGATCCTTGGCCGTCAGACATCCGCCTGAAGGACCGCCGGTCTGAATAGCCTTGAACTGCTTGCCATCAGGGATACCGCCGCCGATGTCATAGATCAGTTCTCTCAAAGTCGTACCCATCGGTACTTCAACAAGTCCGACGTTGTTGATCTTGCCGCCTAAAGCGAAGACCTTGGTACCTTTGGATTTTTCCGTACCGACGCTTGCGAACTTGGCTGCACCTTCACGCATGATATAAGGAACACAAGCCAGAGTTTCAACATTATTGACACAGGTCGGGCAGCCCCAGAGACCTTTGACAGCCGGGAATGGCGGTCTAGGTCTAGGCATACCGCGCTTGCCTTCGATCGAATTGAGCAGCGCGGTCTCTTCACCACAGACGAATGCACCGGCGCCTAAACGGATATGGACACGGAAACTGAAATCAGTTCCTAAAATGTTGTCGCCTAAAAGGCCGCAGTCTTCCATGGCTTTGATGGCCAGTTTCAGTCTGTGTACAGCGATCGGATATTCGGCACGGACATAGAAGTAACCGTTCTGTGCACCGATCGCATAACCGCCGATCATCATGCCTTCGATTACCGCAAATGGATTTCCTTCAAGGATGGATCTGTCCATGAATGCGCCCGGGTCACCTTCGTCGGCGTTGCAGGCTACGAATTTCTGGACTTTGCCTCTATTTGCGGATGCGAACATCCACTTCTTACC
>JAFWKS010000093.1 GCA_017511325.1 Erysipelotrichaceae bacterium | reverse complement strand
TATCTTTATAGTATTCAAGGACTTTTTTATAGAATTCGCTCATCTTCTTATAGCAGTCTTTGAAATCATAATAAGGAGCTAACGGATACTCCGGAATGATGAAAGTCGATTTTGATCCGGAAGTGATCTTATCCAGCATCAGCCAGTGGAATACCAGCATCTCATCAACATAGCCTCCGCCATGCAGATAAATGACCAGTGTATCGGAAGCACTTTCCACATTCATATAGAAAAGCTTCATATCGTGAGAAACGATACCTTCAACATTGTCCGACATCTTCATCAGCAAAGGCAGGTTGTATTTCTGCTTCTTTCGTGCTCTTTTATATCTGAGCATGACCTCGCTCATCGTCTTGCCTTTAGGCAGGATGATCCTCTTGGCCAGCTTTTCACAGATGATCGCATTTCTTGATCTAGGCATGTTTATATTGTATCAGCTTTAGCTCACCATCTATATAGAAAAAACAGGCAGAGCCTGTCTTATGATTCTGTCTTCTTAATACCCTTATACTTTTCCGATAGTTTCTTTCTGTTTATTACCACCAGTACAATAGCCAGTACTATGATCACAGCTAAAGCGCTTGAGAAGATATTGGCATTAGGCAGAAAGCTTGTTGTACCATCCGAATTCACGATTACTTCCGCGTTCTTAAGTACCGCTGCACCGATAGCCGGTCCGATAACTCCCGGAATAAATACCTGGGAAATAATTCTGACGCCCTGGAACTGTCCGGATCTGTTTTCCGGGATCAGGTCTCTGATCTTGGCGCCGAATACCGACATTCCGCAAAGGAATCCTGAAAGCATCAGCATCGATCCGATGAAAACGACAGCGATGTTTCTTGAAACATAAAGCAGTATATAGCCGATGATAAGTAAAATGATCGGTGTTTTTACCGCAAAGTCAAATCCCTTTTTATCGTAGACTTTACCATATACAGCCGTAACTATTGCCGCCACGATAATAGCCGGAGCCATGATCAGCACATAATTTGCAAGCATCAGGCTCTTTTCGTAGTAAATGATCAGATACGGCATGAAGACCTGAATGGAAGTTCCGAAAATCGAGAAAGCCAGCAGGATGGCGTAGAGATATCTGTTCTGCTTATATGTATCTGCTTTGAAAGAATAGATCAAAGTTTCAATAAACGGTTCCTTGCTTGGCTTAAGATCAGGATCATCTTCGATTATGAACAGACCACTGATGCCAATGATCGTGGTCGTGATACCGATGATGTAGTATATCGTCTTCCAGGCACTCATTTCATCAAGGTTGAAACTCATGAATCCGCCAAAGACGATCAGTATCGAGATCAGCGGCATCATCGAGTTGATCCCCTCGATCTTGCCTCTGTTGCTGGAATCACCTCTGTCTGTAAGCCAGGCGTTGTATGCTGCATCATTGGCCGTCGAACCAAAGAAAGTCATTACGCAGTCCATGACGATCGTCAGCATTACGCTTCTGATATAGGCAAAGGAAATGATCGTGATGCCCCAGATGATATAGCCCCAGGACATGAAGGCCTTTCTTTCTCCCAGTTTGTCAGATAATGTGCCCATGACCAGTGTCGTTAATGCTGCCACGACCGCCGAAGCCATAACCATATTGGAGATATCGGCTGCTGAAGCATTGAACATCTTGTAGATGAACACATTGAAATACATGTTTTCAACGACCCAGGCTATCTGGCCCATCAGGCCGAATATCAGCATTGCGATCCAGAATTTTCTATTGATCTTCATATTGCCACCCTTACATTCCTATTTAAATAATACCTCTAAAACCTATATTAATATATGTTCCATTCATTTAGCACTAAATTATCAACTATGCTAGCACTTTATGCTTGACAGTGCTAATTTTTGTGATATTATATAGATGTAGGGTTAATAGAGATACCCAAAGGAGGTTTGTAATTATGAAATATTTTCCAAAAGGTTTAGATGTATTTGATGATATGTTTGATGGATTCTTCGCTAAGCAGCCTACCTTCACAGGAAGCGCAATGAGAACTGATGTTTATGAAAAAGACGGTTACTACAATCTTGACATAGAATTACCTGGATACAACAAGGAAGATGTCCAGATGGATATAATCGATGGTTATCTCAACATCAAGGCTACACACAACATCTCCAATGAAGAAAAAGATGCCAAGGGCAATCTGATCAGATCCGAAAGAAGATTCGGCACCTGCTCAAGAAGCTTCTATGTAGGCGAAAACATCAAAGCTGAAGATGTTAAGGCAAAGTTTGAAAACGGTATGCTGAACATCGTGCTTCCTTCAAAGGAACAGAAATCGATCGAAACAAAGCAGACTGTTACAATTGAATAGCTTGAAAGTCTTCCCTTTCTGAAAAAAGTACTCGGTTATCAACTGAGTACTTTTAATTTTTTTTCAGATATCAAGAGTCTTCGCAAGTTTGACGACGAAATCCTGAACGTTGGTGACAATACCTCTGGATGTCAATGATCCGCGATCTGCCAGCTTGTTGATGATGAACTCAGAGATATCAACGATATAGAAATACAGCTCTCTGATCTTTCCATCTTCCATGACTCTGTATGACGGGGTCATATTCCCGGTGGCGATGCTGTGCAAAGCGCTTGCCATGCAGATGATTGTCGTCGCTTTTGACACATGTTCTCTCATTTTATTCTGCGCAAGATAGACGTTGCCTTCCACTTCGGGAAGCGGTCCATCATCTCTGATCGAACCGGCCAGCACATAAGGAATATCATTCTTCTCTAAAGCCCACATGATACCGTTATCGATATCCTCTTTTTCCATAAACTTTTTTATCGAACCGCATGCTCTAACTTTATTGAGTACTTCCAGATGGTGATAATGACCGTTATGAACATTATCACCGGTATTGATATTCTGGCCTAGGACCGTTCCATAATAAGCCACCTCCAGATCATGGGTCGCTAAGGCATTTCCTGCCAGTAAAGCATTCACATAACCGTTTTCAACCAAGGATTCAAAGGCATGACGGGCTTTTGGATCGAAAGTGAAAGCCGGTCCCAATACCCACAGCATATTGCCTTTTTCTTTTTCATATTTCAGCAGCTCGCAAAGATCTTCGTATTCTCTTGAGAAGGACGTTTCTCTTGAGCGGTCTGTACGGAAAGAAAAGGCATCGCTTCTTTCTTGATTCATACTGAAACCCTGATCATAGAGATAGATCCCTTCTTCAAGCTTTTCTGTTTTTCCGATAACGACTAGATCTCCCTTTTCAAGCTTTCTGGCTTCGATAGCTTTTATCCTGCCGTTTTTAAAAACAGGCACCGCATCCATGCAGCTTTCTTCCACCAGATACCATTTGCCATCGATCTTGAAATATTCATGATAGATCGATAGCGCATGAAAACCATCCGGAGCTACACCATCATCGATCACTTCAACAAGTTTTGCATCCGGAGCCTTTATAAATCTTTCTTCAGTAAACTCTGGGGCATTATATTTTTCAGTCTGAAACTCATATAAGACAATTATAATTGCCCAGGCATACATTTATCAAACAACACACGATAAACTGTATGGTCTTTTGATTTTGATTTATCTATAATTAAATTACAGAACAGTTTAATTATCATTTGTAAGACAAGGAGGTATTTATGGGACTTTTAGATAAGTT
>JAFWKS010000092.1 GCA_017511325.1 Erysipelotrichaceae bacterium | reverse complement strand
GTAGTATAAGTAATACTTTAAAATTATTATAGAATTGTAAGCGCTTTAATTCAAGATTATAAGCAAAGATTTTTTAATAAAAATACAGTTATAAATAAACTACTTATGATATGTTTCGTGATTCAGGATCTTGAAACTGCGATATATCTGTTCAAGAAGTATGAGCCTGGTCATCTGATGAAGAAAAGTCAGATCAGACAGTTTGATCTTTTCGTTTGCTCTATTTATAAGTTCTTCCCCCAGGCCTAAAGAACCGCCTATGACGAAAGTGATTTTTGGATAATTAATAAAAAGTTTATCTATCTTATTTGCGAAAGATATCGAATCGATGCTTTTGCCATGAAGATCCATCAAAATCACGTATTCATCATTGCCGATACTGCCAAGGACTCTTTTTGCTTCGATATCTAAAACAGCCTTCTCATCATCACGGATAGGTTCATCTTTGACTTCGATCATTTCCAGTTTATGATAACGGCTGATCCTTTTAGCATAATCATTTATCAGTTCGCTTAGATTTCTGTCTTTTACTTTGCCGACGCAGACAAGCTTAATCACGTTTAACTCCCGCTACGATCCTTTCAGAATTGTGCAGATATTCAAAAACCACCTCATCAGGAAGTTCGGAATGGATGGTATCAAGATAATCATTCAGATTATAGATCTCTCTGCCATTGATCGAAACGATTATATCGCCATTTCTAGCTCCAGCTTCAAAAGACAGAGAACCTTCCTTTATTTTTGATGCATAGATACCGCTTATTGTATCGATGGAAATATTCAGATTGGCTTTTTCATAGTTGTACATTTCCGAAACAAAGGTCCCTTTGATGCCGATGCCATTCCTTATAACTTCTTCTTTTCTGATTATCCTGTCAGCGATCCTTTGTATCTCGTTTGCAGTGATCGCGAAATTGAAACTGTTAGAAAGATTCATTGTGATCATGCCAACATATTCGCCATTCATGTTTATTATCGGAGCACCGGAATAACCGTTTAAGAGATCTGCAGATAATTCGATCATGTTCAGATAATAGTTCTTTCGCTCTTCGTTTATGCTGATAGTATTGTCGATAAAAAGATTCTTCAAGGAGATCATTCCCAGTTCAACTGAAGAAGCATAATCGTTAGAAACAGGAGTACCGATACAGATGACGAATTCACCTTTCTTTAACAGATTGGCATCTCCCGGTTTGAGTTTGAGCATTTCATAAGGACTAATCACTTTAATGACCGCAAGATCGGTATAGGCATCATATCCCATCAGTTCACCTTTTTGTGTATATGTTGATGAAAAAGTAATATTTATCGTGTTTGCTGAAGATACGCCATGATAAGAAGTGATGATATAGACTTCATCATTATTCTGGGCATATATAAAGCCACTGGAAACAGCAGAATCGGCATTTACAGTCACAACAGAAGCATTGACATCATCCACGATCTTTGTGATATCCGTGGAAAAGCCTGAGACATTATACTGGTTTATGATATTCTGACTGCTGCTGTTATGTCTTAGATATATTTCACGCGAAACAAAGCTCAGCCAGAGTGCAATTAATATGATCAGAAGGTAGATCAGTCTGTTGTTTTTCATATTTCGGCCTTTCTATCACACAAGTGAACATGGCAGATAATTACATGCATTTACACGATAGCCGTTGACTTCAAAAGTAACATGCAGGTGCACACCTTCCGAACGGCCGGAGTTGCCCATCTGTCCGATGATCTGTCCTCTGGTGACGTTTTGTCCGACCTCGACATAAGGAGGAACATTCAGATGCATGTACATGGTCCTGATGCCGTTGTTATGGTTGATGATACAGAAGTTGCCCATATCATACTGATAGCCTACGCTGTCAACAACACCTGAGTCCATGGCGTAGACATCCGCATAAGTCACATATCTGTTTACGATATCGGTTCCGGTATGTCCGGCATAACAGCCGAAATGACAGGTGATGCCCGGGTTGTCTACAGGCCAGATAAACTGACCGGTACCTCTCATAAAGGTGATCTTCGTGCCTACGGCGATAACGCCTTGTTTAGGTTGCTTGATGATCGTTTCTGAAAGCAGATTACCATCGACCAGGATACCGTTGACCCAGGTCTCGTCATATAGAACGTTCTTGATGCCCATCTCTTCTTCGACTCTTACTTCGTAAATACCGACTTCCAGAGAATCATCTTCGATATATTCAGGAACTTCCGGTGCAAAATACTGCTGTGAGAGGTTTTCTTTGTTAACGACGACTTCAAGCGGTGATTTGAAATAAGTGACATTCAATTCCATACCCGGGGTAACGACCTGATTTTCAGAAACCAGGACATTCGGGTTGATCGTAACGAGCTGTTTGGCGGACATATCACCGAAATAGTAACCTACGCCTGGCAATGTATCGCCTTCCTTGACGGTGTAGTATTCCCTTTCGGTCGTTCTTCCATAACACAGGAAATTGTATATCTCATCAACGTTTTTGAAGATGAGGCTTGGAGAGACGATCGCGGTCTTTCGCTCAATATTCTCTCTTAAGAAAATACTCTTTTCAACGGTTCCAAGTTCTTTAGGAGAATCGATCGTTTCCTGCCTTATCAGTTTCTGCAGGGCTTCATCAGAAATAAAATTCAAAAGAAATCTTTCCAGAGCTTTGGAAAAATCCTCATAGTTCTTGACATAGATGATTTCAAAGACTCCTTCATCAGTAGAAAACTCGACAGAAGTCGTCTTTACCCCGAGCAGATCATTATTCACAAGATAATCCATGATCTGATCATCAACATCACTGAATCTGGCCATAGTGTACTCTTCTGTCTCATAGACATCAGAACCATATCCCAGCTCCGTATCAGGAAAGTCAGCTTCAAAGTCTTTATACTTATTGTCTATAAGTTCATGCAGGTAACTTTCATCATTGATGACACCGACTAATTCGCCTTTGTAGTAGAGCTTTTTGTACAGTTTCGGTTCTTTTTCATAAGAAACGATCTCTTGCGGTACAAGAGATTTTTCATTTTTTATTCCTGCATCTATGTGATCATCATATTTGATGACAAAAGGCAATCCCAATGCAATGCCCAGTGCCAGAAATAATGAAATAATGATCGGAAGAATATTTTTCAATTATCAACCCTCGATATCGTTTTTGACGCCATAGAAAGCGTTTATTTCCTTTTGGAAAGCCAGTACGACTTTTCCGGTCGGACCATTACGATGTTTGGCTATCAGCAGTTCAACATCTTCTCTTTCCTCGTTACTGTTTTCTTCACGGTTATAGTAAGCATCACGATAAAGGAAAAGAACAAGGTCCGCATCCTGCTCAAGAGCTCCTGATTCTCTCAGATCCGAAAGCATCGGTCGCTTATCCTGTCTGGCTTCAACACTGCGGGAAAGCTGTGATAAAGCGATAACAGGCACATTAAGTTCTCTGGCCATAGCTTTGAGTCTTCTGGAGATCTCGGAAACTTCCTGCTGTCTGGAATCGGACTTGCCAGTAGCCTGTATCAGCTGGATATAGTCCACGACGATCATATAAAGACCGCCTTCCTGAGCCAGTTTCCTGGCTTTGGCATACATCTCCGAAACCTTTATACCAGGAGTATCATCGATATAGAAATTCTGCTTCTTAAGCTGCTGAGAAGCTTCATTCAGTCTTGACCATTCCTCATCATTGAGTTTGCCGGTCCTGAGTTTCTGTATCTCAACTCTTGACTTGGCGGCCATGATCCTTATTGCGACCTGTTCAGCCGGCATTTCCAAAGAGAAGATAGCAATCGAGCCAGCCATGACAGATGCGGAATTCATCGCAATATTCAAAGCCAGAGCCGTTTTTCCCATTGAAGGACGGGCTGCGACGATTATCAGATCTCCTTTCTGGAAACCAGCAGTCATGCGATCAAGGTCATTATATAGCGTTCTGATACCGGTAATATCTGAACCGGCTTCCTGAATGGCTTCAATGTGTTTGATCGTCTCGCTGAAGATCTGTTCACCTGTATAGAAGTCAGAACTGGTGTTAGATCTTGTGACGTCGATAACTTTCTTTTCGACATTTTCAAGCATCTCATCAACAGAAACTGAACCATCATAGGCGTCATTGGATATTTCTTCACCGACTTTGATGACCTTTCTGGCCAGAGATTTGTTTCTGATAATAGAGATGTACTCTTTAGTGTTGGTAGCTGAAATAGTCGCATTAGCCAGCTGCATCAGATAATCGATCCCTCCGATCTTATCATAGATACCGAAATCCTTAAGTTTTGTGGATAAAGAAACCGTATCTACCTTTTCCTTATTCTCATACATTGCCGACATGATGTTATAGATTGACTGATGCTTGCTCAAATAAAAATCTTCGCCGCTCAGATCTGCGTCGATGCATTGTCTTAAAGCATCAGGATAAAGCATGATATTACCCAGCAATGATTCTTCAGCTTCTATGGAATAAGGCATTGTTTTGTTGCTCATTTTGTTTCCTCAGTGAGAATTACC
>JAFWKS010000091.1 GCA_017511325.1 Erysipelotrichaceae bacterium | reverse complement strand
ATACCTGCTGCATGGTCGGCTATAAAGTTGAAAATACACTCAGTGACAACGGCACTGTAACAAGAGGAGTCTGCCACACCAGCGAAGACGGCTATCTTACAAGCATCAAGGAAGTCATGAACATCCGCTGGAACAAGGAACATGACGGTGTTGAATTTGAAGAAAACGAAGAATACAAACCGTTGCAGATGGGTACACCGGTCTCCATGAACTTCTGGGGCTTCACTCCTGCCACGATCAAGAGACTGGACAAGATCTTCGCTGGCGAGATCGAAGAGGGCATCAGAAACAATCCGCTCAAATACGAAGCTTTGCTTCCAAACCACGTAGGTGTCATGATCAGAAACAACGACTGCAAAGTCAAAGTCCTGACTTCAAATGATTCATGGTTCGGTGTCACATACAAAGAAGACAAACCGGTCGTCGTTGCCAAGATTCAAGCCTTGAAAGATAACGGAACCTATCCTGACATCTTGTTTGAATAACTCATATGATCTAAAAAACTATCAATTGTATAACAATCGATAGTTTTTATATTTTCAGGAGCACTTATAATTATGTACTATTCATTGAATGAATCTCTAAAACCGTATGAAAGATCTGAGGAACTGTCAGGTCCTTTTGTATCGATCATAAACAGCAGCAGATGGCAAGAGCTTTCCCAAAGCCTTGATCCGGAGTGTGATATCGAAGGTATCGAGGAAAATTACGGCAAGCTCACTAAAGCCATCTTCGATCATGATTCGATCAGAGGGACTTTTCTTGTCCCCGATACCGATAATACAGAACACTTCTTTGGGTTCTTCCTGGATAAGCAGCGTGTCGTCTTTATTGACGACGGCAATTTTGTAAGCAGTATCCTCAAGTCGATGTCCAGAAAGAAAAGCAGTTTTTCGACATCTACCTTCAGATTTCTTTACGACTTCATGGATGATCTTACCGAAGATGATATCGATTTCTTTACCAAACTGGAAACGGAACTCGATGCAATGGAGAATGAACTTTCCAGAAAGGTCCAGATCTCATCAGTAAGGCTCGCCGAGATCAGAAGCATAATCAGGAAATACATGATCTGTTATGAACAGCTGGAAAACGTGCTCAGTGAAATGATCGAAAATGAAAACGGTCTTTTTGACCAGGAACTGATCCAATATCTGATGTTCTATCTGGACCGTGTGAAACGGCTCTACGATTTTGCCTCAAATATCAGAGAATATTCGCAAGAGATAAGAGACCTGCGCAAAGACATGATCGACATGAGACAGAACGACGTCAATACCGCTATCGCAGTCGTGACGACGATCTTCCTGCCGCTCAACCTGATCGCCGGATGGTATGGAATGAACTTCAGAAACATGCCAGAACTGCAGTGGCATTATTCCTATTATGTAATCATTGCCATAAGCTTGACGATCGTCATCGTTATGCTTATCTATTTTAAAAAGAAAAAGTGGTTTCAATAAAAAACTCGGATCGTGATCCGAGTTTTATTATCCGAGATATCTGCAGGCTTCGATCGCGGCGTTGGCTCCATCAGAACATGCCGTTGCGACCTGTCTGAGTTTCTTGCTGCGGCAGTCTCCTGCCACGAAGATATTGCTTGTCCTGGTTAGACCATACTCATCAGCTTTAAAGTATCCTCTTTCATCAAGATCCGCCACATTCGTGAATCTGTCATTATCCGGTATCAGACCGACAGCCAGAAAGACACCGTCACAGTTAGCTGTTTTCTCCAGACCGTTTTCCAGATATTTCACACCGCTGAGTTTTCCATCAGTCAGCACATATTCCATGATCCTCGTATTGACATGCGTCTCGACGTTATCTCTTTTAAGTACAGCATCCTGAAGCTTCTTTTCGGCTGTAAACATCTCCAGATCCTGCAGCATGATCACCTTCTCACACAGATCCACCAGATGACTCGTCTCGACAAAAGCCGAATTGCCTCCGCCGATCATAACGACTTTTTTACCCTTATAGAAGTTTCCATCACAGACGGCACAGAAGTGGATGGACTTGCCTATCAGGCCTTCTTCGTTTGGCAGGTTTAAAGTCCTGTGCGTTGTTCCCGTAGCCAGTATCGCACACTTGCCTTTGACAGGTTCACCCATATCAAGAGATATTGTAACTTCATCGATACTGCTTTCGACTTTAACTGCTTCATCAAACATGACTTCGCCGCCCTGCTTAGTGACCTGGTTGAGCATCATATCACCGAAATCATCACCGGAAACTTCTGCAAAGCCCGGAATGTTTTCGACTTTCGGTGAATTGACGATCTGTCCGCCAAAGACCGCTTTCTCGATCACGAGGACCGACTTGCCATTCCTCAAGGCATATATTGCCGCAGTGAGTCCTGCCGGACCTCCGCCTACGACTATCACATCATACAGTTTATCCATAAAGTTCTCCCTTTTATAAAGCCCGCCTTAGCGGGCTCATTGTATTTATTTGCTGCTGTGGTACTTCATCCAGTCAACGGCAGCGTTTGCACCTACGAACATCGTTCCATCCGGATCGACGATCGTCGGAGTTTCCGTCAGATTGAGTTTTTCTGCTTCACTCATATCCTGCGAACAGTTGACGATCCTGTGTTCGATACCGCTGATCTGCAGTCTCTGCTCAGCGCCCTTGCACTTAGGACAATGATCCTGAACATAGATGGTCGGGATATCGAAACCGGTAGTCTTCTTTACTTCTTCTTCCTTCTTGGCTTCAGCGACATCGTTCATGATATCTCTGGCCTTCATGACTGAAGATTCGATATTGTATTCCTTACGATGCTTGAATTCCTGAACTTTTCCGTCGTTCCAGTTCTGGACCGGACGGTAATAGCCGGTGATCCTTGACCATACTTCCGTCTTCTTGCCGCACTTTGGACAAGTGTAGGCTTCGCCAGTGATATAGCCATGTTCCGGACAGATCGAATAAGTCGGAGACATCGTGTAGTAAGGAAGCTTGTAGTTATCAGAGATCTTCTTTACCAGGTTGGCTGCAGCTTTCCAGTCAGGAAGCTTTTCACCTAAGAAGCAGTGGAAGACTGTTCCTGAAGTATAAAGCGTCTGCAGCTGATCCTGAACATCCAGAGCAGAGAAGATATCCTCTGTGTAGCCTACAGGCAGGTGTGATGAGTTGGTGTAGTAAGGTGTCTCACCGTTTCTGCCGGCTGTGATGATGTCAGGATATTTCTCCTTGTCATGCTTAGCCAGTCTGTAAGCTGTCGATTCAGCAGGTGTTGCTTCGAGGTTATAGAGATCGTGATACATCTCCTGATAGTTGACAAGTCTCTTTCTCATGTAGTTGAGCACTTCAACAGCAAATTCCTGAGCAACAGGATCAGTCAGATCCTTTCTCAGCCAGTTGGCATTGAGGCACGCCTCATTCATGCCGACCAGACCGATCGTTGAGAAGTGGTTGTTGAAGGTACCGAGGTATCTCTTTGTATACGGATAAAGTCCGTTGTCCAGTAACTTGGTGATGACCTCTCTCTTGACATGCAATGACCTGGCTGCGATATCCATGAGGTTATCAAGCCTCTTGTAGAAGTCTTCCTTGTCGGATGCCAGATAGGCAAGTCTAGGCAGGTTCAAAGTTACGACACCGACTGAACCTGTTGATTCACCTGAACCGAAGAAACCGCCGGATTTCTTTCTTAATTCTCTTAAGTCAAGTCTAAGTCTGCAGCACATCGATCTGATGTCAGATGGCTTCATATCGGAGTTGACATAGTTTGAGAAATAAGGAGTACCATACTTGGCTGTCATTTCAAACAGCATCTTGTTGTTCTCGGTCTCAGACCAGTCGAATTCCTTCGTGATCGAATATGTAGGGATCGGATACTGGAAACCTCTGCCGTTGGCATCGCCTTCGATCATGACTTCGATGAAGGCTTTGTTTACCATATCCATCTCTTTCTTGCAGTCCTTGTATTTGAAATCAAGGGTCTTGCCGCCGACGATGCAGTATTGATCAGCCAGATCTTCCGGTACAGTCCAGTCCAAAGTGACATTGGTGAACGGTGCCTGAGTGCCCCAGCGGGAAGGCGTATTTACGCCATAGATGAACGACTGGATGTTCTGCTTTACTTCCTTGTAGGAAAGATTGTCGACCTTGACAAATGGTGCCAGATAGGTATCAAATGATGAGAATGCCTGAGCCCCAGCCCATTCATTCTGCATGATGCCTAGGAAGTTGACCATCTGGTTGCACAGCGTTGAAAGGTGGTTGGCCGGTGTGGAAGTGATCTTGCCATTGACACCGCCTAAGCCTTCCTGGATCAATTGCTTGAGCGACCAGCCGGCACAGTAGCCTGTAAGCATGGACAGATCATGGATATGCATATCGCCATCCTTGTGCGCTCTGCCGATCTCTTCATCATAGACCTCAGAAAGCCAGTAGTTGGCTGTGACCGCACCGGAGTTGGAAAGGATCAGACCGCCAACTGAATAAGTGACAGTAGAGTTTTCCTTGACTCTCCAGTCGATCGCATTGACATATGAATCAACGAGTTTCTTGTAGTCGAGCATCGTTGTCGAGATATTTCTCGCTTTTTCTCTCTGCTTTCTGTAGAGAATATAGGCCTTGGCTACATCCGGATAACCGGCTTCCGACAATACCTTTTCTACTGAGTCCTGAATATCTTCAACAGTTACCTGTTCATCCTTGACCTTTGATGAGAAATCTGCTGTTACTCTTAAAGACAACAGATTGATCACATCAGGATGATAATCTTTCTTGCAGGCATCAAATGCCTTGGTGATCGCATCGGAGATCTTGCTTAAATCAAAATCTACTACTTTGCCATCTCTTTTTACTACGCGGTACATAATGTCACTCCTTTACCCCTCTTAATTCCACATCTTCCACATATTTTTCGACACTCGTCTTCATCAGTTCCAGTGTTTCTAAGCCAACCTCACTCAAGCCTTCCTGGATACACGAACCGTGGTCCTCAAAGTTCTGCAGATAGTAGTGTCTGGCTCCCTTGATCCATTCACCGATCTTGACGATATCTGCGACTTCGTGGAACTGCTTCACGACTGTCGTTCTGAATTCATAATCCACATGACCCTCAAGCAGATAGTCTTTCGTCTTTATTACTTCACTTAGATCATAAGACGCCAGACCGATCGTTGCTGGGTATTTTTCCGGACAGTTCTTTATATCCATCGCGATATAATCGACCAGTCCTTCTTCAACGAGGCCTTTTACAACCTCAAAGTTTGATCCGTTGGTATCAAGCTTGACCTTGAGACCAAGTTCCTTGATGCCCTTGATAAAGTTCTTAAGGCCTTTATGCAATGTTGGCTCACCGCCGGTTATGCATACGCCATCAAGGACCTTTCTTCTGTTCCTGACATAATCCATGATGTCCTCAGTCGAGATCTCCGAGTCGTTCTCGTTAAGAAAGACCAGTGACCTGTTGTGACAGAAAGGACAGCGGTAATTGCAGCCGCCGGTGAAGACCGTGCAGGCCATGTTGCCGGGATAGTCCAGCAATGTCAGTTTCTGCAAGCCATAGAAGCGCACTCCCTCATCATCAAGATCCGTCGTATAAGCCCGGGCCTTTTCGATGAGCTTGCTCTGCACGAAATTGTAGGTATCCAGATCCGCGGCTGAAAGGTCTGAGCTCAGATAGGAATTCCATTCTGAGCGCATCCTGTACAGTTCAGGCATTATCTGATGCACTTTCTCGCTCGTATATAAAAGTTTTGAACGTTTATCTACTTCGCTATTCTCTATGCGCACATAAGACAACTGTTCAAGTCTCTGAATAGACTTGGTGATAGTTCCCTTATCAAAGACACCCTTGGTCGCAAGCTCGTTCATGGAGATACCTTCATTCTCATAGATCTGTGTAAGCAGGATCAGATGAGTATATCCCAGATCGAATCTGCTGAGCAGTTTATCAAAGTGTTTCTGATTGCAGCGATATAAAATAGAGGAGTCTAAACTTAGGTAATTTTTCTCACTCATATCGTACCTGTACTACTGATTATAAATCATTTAGTTGAAAGTTCAACCAAAACACTTCAAAAAAATTGAAATTTCAACTAAAGATAATTTCCGGGAAATAATCATGAAAATCCCTGTAAATTTTCATTGTTTTATAGGCTAATTGTAAGCTCTATCAGACATGTTTTATTTCGTTGAATAATTCCTCGTCGTCTCCTCAAACATCGCTATAAAGCCTTAAAAATCATCTATAAATGCATAATTAGTATTAGAATTTAGTTATGAACAGATATTTACAGATAGGAATAACAATAATCAAAGAATATGTGGATCGAAACGAACTGCCGGGGGCTTGCATCGCCTATGTCGATAAAAACGGCTATGAATGTGACTGTTACGGCTATAAGGCTCTGCTTCCGCAAAAGGAAAGATTAAGTATCGATACGATCTATGATATCGCCTCCTTGAGCAAGGTCGTTTCTACATCCACCATGATATGCAGGCTGATGGAAGAAGGACTGATAAGTTTCGAAACAAAAGTGGCAGATATTCTTCCTGAATTTCCCTACAAGGACATCACCGTTTTTAATCTGATAACCCACACTTCAGGACTTCCTGCCGACGACAAGAACTACAAGCTGTGCAAAAACAAGGAAGAGCTCTGGGACTTCATCCTGAAGCTTCCGCTGCACAATCCGACCGGTACTATTGTCGAATATTCATGTTTCGGCTATATCGTCTTAGGCAAGATCATCGAACACTTCAAGGGCAATCTGGAAGATTATGCCAGGAAAGTCCTTTTTGATCCGCTTGGATCTATAAACATCATGTACAATCCATACCTGAAAAACAGAGCCGCCGACTGTGCGCCAACTGAGGCAAGTGAACAAAGAGGGATCATCAAAGGCATCGTCCATGATGGCAAGGCCAATATCCTTGAAGGTCTCTCAGGAAATGCGGGCATCTTTTCCGATGTCGATACTCTGGCAAGGTTCGTTTCGATGATGTTGAATGATGGCGTATACGACAATACGCAGATCCTGAGCAAAGATATCATGAAACTCTTCCACAAGACCTACACCGAAGGATTGAACGAGAAAAGGACGATGGGCGGATGGTTCCATGGCGATCTCAACACATCAGCAGGAAAACTCGTCTCCCCTGACAGCCTCTATCACACCGGCTTTACCGGCACTTCGATCTATATCGATTATGAAAGAGGATTCGGGCTCGTCTTTCTGGCAAACGCTGTACACCCAAGCAGAGTGCACAAGATGAACGAGATCAGGCCTTTATTCTATAGCGAGATAATCAAAGCTTTTGATGAAAATAACACAAAATCCGTCAACTGACGGATTTATTATTGGATCCAAAAGATATATTGTAAAGATCTAGTAAACTACCTGATCTCTGCCTGATGATTTGCCGGTATATAGTTTCCTGTCGGCTTTATCGATGCTCATATCGATGGAATCTCTGAAGTCGTGTTCCTGCACGCCGAAAGTCATGGAGACATTGAATTCCTGGTCATCATGTTTGAAAGTGATGGTCTTGACCTTGCGACGCAGTTTCTCAATAAAATCGTACGCTTCATCGCCGTTCATATCAGGCAGGATGAAAAGGAATTCTTCGCCTCCCCATCTGCATACCAATCCAATGTCCTTAGTTTCTTCAAGGAAACATTTAGCCAGACCTTTGAGTACTTCGTCTCCTCCTTCATGTCCGTAGGTGTCGTTGACTTTCTTAAAGAAATCGATATCGCCCATGGCCAGGGAAATGAAAGGGACCTCCTCTCTTCCCGCATCGATAAGATTGGAGATCTGTTCCTTGGTAGAACGTCTGTTGATAAGACCGGTCAAAGGATCGATACTGGCAAGGTGCGTCACCTTGCGGTTGTATTCCATCAGTTTTTCTTCCTGCATCAGAGAATCCGAACTGAAAAGAGAGATCATCGTCGCTTCTAAAAAACAGGCGAAGAAGATATTGAGTACCTGAAGGATATCCGTCGTAGCTGTATCTATATCGCAGAAAGAAACGAATCTGCGGCTGTAGAAATACAAAGCTATGAAGATGACCACGATCACGAAACTTAGCAGATACTTGTACAGTTCACGGATATGGCTGGTCACGAACGAATACTGGATGAGCAGGATGAGAAAATACTGCACACCGATCGAGAAGCCAAACAGGCTCACGTTGATGATGACCCATCCCAGAGTCAGGACCATCTCCAGGTAGTAGCACAGCTTGGTGTTGCTGTTGTATGCCAGATAGAATACTGCCGCATAATCTGCCACAAAAGCCAGCGAAACGATAAACGGGGTATTCAGTTTCAAACACAACATAAGTATGGCATTTAAAATACCATAAAAAATCATAACGATGGACTTGCAGCGGATTATTACTGCCGACTTCTTCAGCTCGTTATCATTGCTTACATCTTTTGTGATCATCTGCCAGAATCGATCGAGATATTTCATATGGTCGCTATTAATTTAATGATACGATTATTAAAAATTTTTTTCTATATCTGTTTCCTCTACTCATATATAAAATGCCTTGTCATGAACAATAAATCATGGTTTCCCATTGCTTTGTGATATTTTTCACTTGTATTCTTCCTAAATATAGTTAATCATTGAGATAATAAAAGGGGGGTGACTGTTATGGAATTCTTGCGTGAAAACCAGCTCAACATAATGCTGTATATGAGCGGTGTCTGTGGCGTTTTGGCGATCATGTCGATGATGCCCAAATTCATGTCACGCAGAAGAAGAAGTCTTCTGGCTATGATGGAATTCTGCTCGATGCTGCTTCTAAATTTTGACAGACTTGCCTATATCTATCGCGGTGATGTGAGCGACCTAGGCGGTTTCATGGTAAGATTCACCAACGGCATGACCTATTTTCTGACCTTGCTGATCCCTTTGCTGGTAACATATTTTATTGGCGATCTGCTTCTTAACGAAGGAAAAATGGAAAAACTTCCGAAACGCTTCAGGATCTGTGAGATACTCTTCGCGATCGGTACCATTTTAATAATCATTTCTCAGTTTACAGGTCTTTACTATACCTTTGATGCCCAAAACCGCTATCAGAGATCATCACTGAATTTCATCAGCTACATCATACCTTTTCTGGCCATAATCATTCAGGAATCCATACTTATTCAATATTCCGACAAGCTCAATAAAGGTCTTGTTTTTGCCCTGGAGCTAAGTATCGCCTTGCCGACCTTTGCTTCAATAATTCAATTCCTTTCCTATGGCATTTCTCTTACAAGTATAACCATGGTCGCAGTCGTCATCGTCTTTTATGTCTATACGCTTTATGCACTAGGCGATGAAGTAGGCAAAGCCAGGACCCGCGAGATCAATTTCTATAAGGAAGCGCAGGCAAGAGAAGCCGCACTGTTTCAGGAAACGACAGAAGCATTGGCCAACGCCATCGATGCCAAAGATAATTACACGAGTGGACACTCGACAAGAGTTGCGATCATTTCAAAGAAAATCGCACAACTGGCAGGATTAAGTGACACGGAATGCGAACAGGTCTATTATGCAGCTCTTCTTCACGATGTCGGGAAGATCGGCGTCAGAGATAATGTCATAAAAAAGACCGGCAAGCTGACCGATGAGGAATTTGAAAACATCAAGCTGCATCCGGTCCTGGGATATCAGATCCTTTCCAGCATCAAACAGTCGCCATATCTCAGCCAAGGAGCGCATTATCATCATGAACGCTTTGACGGTACCGGTTACCCTGAAGGATTAAAGGGTGAAGAGATCCCCGTCATCGCCAGGATCATCGCTGTAGCTGATGCGTATGATGCCATGACTTCTACAAGAAGCTATCGTGATGCGCTTTCAAAAGAAAAAGTCAGGGCCGAGATCCTGAATGGAATGGGGAAGCAGTTCGACATCAGATTTGCAGCTATTCTTTTAGAGATGATTGACAACAAAACGATCGATCAGCTGATCGGCTGATCTCGTCATTCATGTTTCCTTTCATCGCTTTCAAAAAAAGATAAAGGATGATAAACAGGATATCATTTATAAATATCAGCAGTATCGCCCTTTGAAATAGCCATCTCTGCATTAATAATGTCAGTTCTATAAGCATCATTCATGCCTTATAGAACTGTATTTTCTTTTTTTATTGATGCGATCTGTAACCTGATAATAACAGTATTCGATGATATCATTAAAATAACAATACATCGGAGGAATCGTTATGTTGCTGTTCTTCTTTTTGACCAACAAATACTTGTGGATACTTGCGTGGGCGATGCAGTCATTCGGCTATTATTTCGTACTCAATAAAGCCGGTGATAATCCCGCTTATGCGATCGTTCCTTTTATTGCTGAATGGCGTTTATCCAAATATGTCTATTGCCGAAAGCTCACTTTCAACAGAGCGATCATAATAACTATGATATTTGTCCTGGCTGGATTGTATATGAATCCGCTTATCGGTATGGGACGTCTGATGGTCTATGCAGGAGCGATCGTTTACTTTTTCTTCCTCATGCGCTTATACAGAAGACTCCGCCAGGCTTTAAGAAAAACCAGGTGGCTGTATATCATCATGGTTTTATTCCCGCCTTTATTCCTGTATCTGCTAGCTAAAGGAAATAATCTTTTCATCGGCCCGACCTTCAAAGTCAAAAATCTTTTCGGCCGCATAGTAAGTGTATTGCGTTATGCGATCATCGTCCTGATCTGTACGGCTGAAATCATCGCTATTACTTTAGGAGTTGGACTCATTACGATCAGAAGACAGCAGCCGAGATTCCTGGCCAATTATTTACTGAACGGAGTTGAAAGCAGGACAAAAGATATCGTCGGTGATAATAATGCGATTAGTCGCGAAGAAGCACTTGATACAAACGTTTCTCTTATCGAAAATGCTGAACATTCCCGTGAATATTTCTATCCTGATCACTCTCAGGATAGAAACGTCGTAGTCATGACATAT
Organism: Erysipelotrichaceae bacterium; assembly: GCA_017511325.1. Next base: position 2,513 of record JAFWKS010000091.1, on the reverse strand, counting down.
ATCATTGGGTCAGATCTCGAAAATGCCGGCGGGTTTGCCACAGCGAATATCAAACAGATGGTGGATGCCTCATCCAAAGGCGACAAGCTTTCATTCGTCCTGCAGGCCGGTGGTTCTTTCCGCTGGTTCATGAACGGTATCGAAGAAAACAGCAACGGCCGTTATCTGATCGAAAACGGAAAGTTCACCAAGATCGAAGATCTTGATCAAAAGCTGTGTATGAGCGAAGCGAAATCCCTGGAAGATTTCATCGCCTGGACAAAAAGGAACTATCCGGCCGATCGCTATATCCTGGTCTTATGGGACCATGGCGGAGGCTTCTCCAACGGCTATGGTATAGATGACCTCAATAAAAAGCAGGATCACAGATCGATGCTGGTAAACGAGATGATCTCAGCACTTCAAAACGCCGGCGTCAGATTTGACATCATCGGTTTTGATGCCTGTCTGATGCAGACCTTGGAAACAGCGCTGGCCTTTGAACCGTATGCCGATTACTTCATCGCCTCAGAAGAATCGGAAGGCGGATACGGCTGGTTCTATACCAGTGCCTTTGGCAAGCTCGCTAAAGATCCAGGCACTCCTTCATTGGACTTTGCCCAAGAGCTCATATCTGCATATGATCTCTATAATACCGCCATTAAAGAAGGCAAGGTCGATACTTCAGCTACCCTTTCAGTACTCGATCTGACGATGATCAGACCGATCTACGAGGATCTGGAGAAGCTGTTTTCTGCTTCAAACGAAGCGATCCTTGAAAACCCCGAATACTATGCCGATATCTCCATCTCGGCATCCAAAGCCTATGCTTTTTCAAATTATGAAGGTATCGATCTGATCCATTATCTGAAGATACTTGATGAACTGGATTATGACAACCGTATCTGCAAGGACAATGCCTGCCAAGTCGTTGCCGATTCGATCAAAGCCGCCATACCATACCGCAACAGAAATTCGGTTGATGGTGTTAACGGTTTAGCTTTGAGCTTCCCAGTTAAAGCAGCCAGTATCTACAGCGATATATACAAGCAGTTTATTGAATTCGCCATGAATGATCAGAAGACATTCTACAATAACTTCTTCTCCATTATGGTGGCACAGCAAAAAGATGACTATCTGGCCAATGAAGAATGGTACATCAAGGGCTTTGAGCAATACGATACGACAAACGTCTTCATCGATATTCCACTGATTGAAACAGATGACGGATACAAGGCTGAGCTGCCGGAAAAAGTCGAAAAGATCATCGTCGATACACAGGTGGCTGTATATCAGAAAGACAACGGCAGACTTAGATACTTAGGCAGTGACTATGTAGCAGGTGCTAAAGACAATCAGACCATCTTCATGGATGATCAATGGACTCACATCAACAACAATCTGATCTGTTATGAAGCTAAACAGACAAAGCAGACAGATAAAGGAACTGTCTACACCGGTACTACCAGAGCCCTATTGAACGGAAAGGATGAGATCATCATCAATATCGAATGGGAACCTATGAACACAAAGACATTGAATTCATACAAAGCCACCATAACCGGCTATAGCTATGTCGATGAATTCAAAGCCTTCATGTCCAAAGGTCTCAAGCAATTCCAGTCAGGAGATCGTCTTGATTTCTATTTCGATTACTATGATATGCAGGGTATTTTCCTGAAAAAAGAGACATATGGCGGAACGCTGCTTATCACCAATCCTGATTACCTTGTCATTTCAGCCAGGGAATTGAGGAATTGCGATATCGTTTTCAATGGCGTTCTCACTGATGTATATCAGCGTCAATTTTTAACAGAACAGATCGAATACCACATAGATTAAAAGAAGCGTATCATTGCGATACGCTTCTTTTTTCCCTGTCCAGTCTTTCATACTCCAGCTTCACATTTTCAATCACCAGCATTATGATTATGTTCACGATGACCGAAACAACCATTGAAACAAGATTCCTTGGTACTCCTACGCCTAGGCTGGTTATGAAGTTGAAGATCTCATATGCTATTACCGTTAGCGTGATAATCAGCGCCGAGTTGTGCTGACTAGGATCCTTTGCTGTCCTATTCAGGATATAGGAGCTTGCAAGCAGCAGGAGCGTGTTCACCAGCATTTTTATTACCGAGGTAATAAATTCTGTCTGATTTTTCTTTATCGTCTCATAAACAGCATCATCTTTTGCCGCTACTATCAACAAGACAAGAAGCGCAACAAACGCCAACGCACTAAGCAATTGAATGATGCTGAAGATTTTTAACAGTTTCTGTGATCTTTCCAGTTTTTTACTCATAATACCCTCACTTATTTATATGATACTATCTTCATAAGAAACGCACAAAAAAAGGACAAACATGATCCTCAATGTCTGTCCTTCGCTTTTTTCTTCTAAGTCTATAGATAATAAAAGAATCTAACAATTAGCTCAAAAACTGATCAATCATAGAGTTTCTTCTAGTTCTCGATCGTCCAGCTGTGCAGCCGTTCATAGCTGTGCAGTAAGGCCTTGGCTGAATCATCCT
>JAFWKS010000090.1 GCA_017511325.1 Erysipelotrichaceae bacterium | reverse complement strand
CGACCATGGCTCCTACGGTATTTACGCCACCGGTGTGTGAGTTATCGAAAAGTTCGATCCTGTTGATCTTTTTATGAAAGATCCTGTCGAATTCCTCTTCAAGATCTTCGTTATATGATTCTTTTGAAGTTATAACTTTCTTGTTTTGTTTGAGGACTTCTTCACAGTTTGATCTTGCCTGTTTTAGAAGCTGATATTTATAGCCTCTGCTCACACTTTGAGCATTGTAGTCTTCATTGAAAAATGAAACGAGTTCCTTAGGCAGATATAGTGCTTTTGGTTTTTCATTGATCTCATAGAACTGATAAATATAGGATGTCACAAAGTTTTCAGGGTCACCAACCAGATAGTCGATGAATTTATCCGATGAAAGCAGTCTTCCTTTTTTGACAAAAAGACCTACTATCGCAATATATCCGTCTTCGACATAGTAATTGAAGACATCGAAGGATTCTCTGTTGTTTTTCTGTACGTCCTGTTTCTGATTGGTCTGTTTTACATCATAGATAAGATCACGATAATAAGCTGAATTTTCAAAATCAAGATTTTCAGTCGCCTTATCCATTTTTTTCCTGAGATCATTGATGATATTTCTGTTATCCCCATTAAGAAAAGCCAGAATATCATCCTTGACTCTTAAGGATTCTTCTTCAGGTATCGCATATCTGCAATATCCTGGACATTGACTAAGATGATAGTAAAGACACAGATCTTTCTGCAAGGTATGACATTTTCTGGTTGGATAAAGCTTGTTTATAAGTTCGACCATATTCCTGGCTGCTCCAACATCCGGGAACGGTCCGTAAAGCTTTCCTTTGTAGCGGGATTTCTTCTTCATCCTCACCACTTCCACATATGGTTCAGGTGTATCCTTAAGCAGAATATAAGGATATGATTTGTCATCCTTGAAAACGATATTGAATTTAGGGTCATATTCTTTTATCAGATTGTATTCAAGGATCAGTGCCTCCTTTTCGCTTTTGGTTACGATGTAGTCAAAATCGACGATATTGCTTACAAGCTTGGTCGTCTTGTAGTCGTGAGCACCTCTGAAATAGGAATTGACACGATTAAAAAGATTTATGGCCTTGCCTACATAAATAACAGTACCGTCTTTATCTTTGTGAAGATACACTCCCGGTTTCTTGGGAAGTGTCTGAAGTTTTTCTTTTAATTCCATTATTTAAATTCTACGATGGTCACTGCACTTCCGCCATCATAATAATCACCATCTTTAAAAGATTTCACATAGGAGAGTTTTTTCATCCTGTTCCTTAAAGCTGTCCTCAATGTTCCTGTGCCGATGCCGTGGATCACCTTGACCGAAGACATGTGCGAAGCATTGGCCTTATCAAGGTATTCTTCCATCATGACTAGTCCATCTTCCACTCTTTCACCGACGAGATTAAGCTCGCCTGGAACTCTCTTGTAGGATTTTGATACGACTTTTGTCTCCTGTTTTTTAGTTTTAGGCATTAAAGTCAGATCGTTAAGCTTTGCCTTGACTGTGAGTCCTCTGATCGATATCGTCGCATTATTGTTGTTTATATCAGTGATGATTCCGATCTGTTCATTATCCTTGATCCTGACATTGTCACCGATTTTGAATTCGACT
>JAFWKS010000089.1 GCA_017511325.1 Erysipelotrichaceae bacterium | reverse complement strand
CCTGGATCTGTCTTCTCAGCGCCTTTAAAGAGCTGATGGCTTCTTTGGCGGAATTGATGATCGTCTCTTTCTGGACCAGGGAACCAAGTCTGAACTGCAAGGCTATCTCATCAAGATCGTGGATGCTGTCAAGGAAAGCACACAGCCTGTTATAGAGATCCTTGTCTTCAACCGATAGATCTCTTAAAGACATCCTGGTCTTGTTTGGCAGTTCTATATAAAGGGTATTGGCGTTGGCTTTCTTGTTTTTATCCGGTTTTGACAGGATCATGCCATCGATGACATACATCTGTTTATATTCATTGAGATATCTGTCGATATTGCGAATATCAAAAGTCTTCTTCTTTTTCTTGCCATCTTCGTAGGCATCATAACGCAAAGCGTAATCTTTAACTAAAGCCGAGGGACCAGTCAAATGAACTTCTCCTTTTTTGATAAATACGATCACGATGAAAGGTATCAGAAGCAACAGCCCCAGAACTACCAGCGCGATCATAAAAACATCCGAAAGCATCTTCAGGATCGCCGGATCAAAAAGCGGGATGCCGGTGGTTGCCGAAGTGATCAGAGCCAGAATAAACAGTAACGCCAGAATGATCGCTCCTGATTTGATCAGAAAACCAAAAGGCGAAAAATCATAATGCTGCTTTTCCATCTGTCTATAGTATATTATATTTTTCCTGTTCTTTATTTTATGAAAGGTTCTTTGATGAAGTTGAGATCAAGATCTCCCACGACATCCATAGCTTTCTCTATCACGTCTTTATCCAGCAGCTGCTTAGGATCGTGGGCATCGATACCGATCAATACTCTGATCGGATACTGTGCGGCTATCTGCCAGAATTCCCTGAACGGATAGAAGTATCTCTTGCCGTTAGGAAAATCAAAGATCCCTCTGGTTATGCCGTGGACATTTATCTCTAATGGCGTGTCTGTTGAAGCCGCTGTCGAAGCGATCATGTGAGCTACTTCCTCACAGGTCCTGTTGAAGACTTCCTGTCTGTTCATGAAGACATCAGGATGGCATACATAGTCATACATGCCGGATTCTATTCCTGCACACAGACCTTTGGCATAGATCATGATCTCTTCATCAGTGTTGTTCTTGAAGAAGTTTCCTGATCCGTCAGGATAGATAAAATGCTGACCCAGGATCATGTAGTCAAGCGACTTTCTTAACAGTTTTCTTTCATCGACATGTTCAGGATAGTATTCGCTTTCTATGCCCAGCTTTATATCGATGACATCTTTATATTTCTCTTTTAATGAGTTGATGCTTTCAACATAACCCGGAAATTCGTCCCAGTCCATGTGAGACTTCTTATTGGGAAAATCGCGGTAAGGGGAATGATCAGAAAAACCCAGGGTCTTATATCCTGCCTTGATCGCCGCCAGTACGTATTCTTCATCGCTTCCGCTTGCGTGTCCGCATCTGTTTGTATGTGTGTGATAGTTAAATGTCTGTTTCATCCTTATATATCATACACTCAAGCCTCTTTTGATGCATCCGTAATTTTTTGAAATTACAGCTTTTTCTTTTGATCTGGTAACAGATAATTAAATAGTTCTAAAAAATGAACTTTCTACCATAAAATCTTTTGATATGATTAGAATATGGAAAATAAGAGGGTGCATCTGGTAAATCTTTTCAAATGGCGATCAATACTGGCACTCGTTGCCTGCGTCGTTACCTTTGTTCTTTCGGTAGGATCGATCATTTACGATATATCCACCGACACAACAGGAACGACCAACACGGAATTTCAGTGGTTTACGATCGATTCCAATCTGTTTATGGCCTTTGCGGCCATGATGGTCATCCCGTTTGCGATCGAAGGCATCCAGAAAAAACGTTTCACCTATCCTAAATGGGCTCTTATCATCCATTATGCCGGTGTCATCAATACGACTTTGACCATGGTGTTTACTGTGGGTTTTATCAGCTGGTTTGATCCTTACCTTGCGTTTGGTGCTGAAAACAAGTATCTGCATGTCGTCTGTCCGTTTCTGGTCCTCATCTCATTCTTTATGGTCGAAGCCAGACACGTTATCAACCCCAGGGATACCTTGATCGCCCTGATCCCTTTTACTATCTATTCCTTCCTGTATCTATATAACGTAGTTTTCCTGAAAACATGGAAGGATCATTACATGCTCAATACCTTTATCTCATATTACTATTCGTTCCCGTTGATGTATATGCTCGTCTATGCGATCGGTTATCTGATCAGAACAGCTCACAACCGGCTGCTCAAACACTTTGACAAAAGGCTTAAGGCGATCTGGAACGAGAAGCTCGATCCGGTAAGCGTCAAGATCGAGATCTATTCGCTGGGTACACACGCGGGACTCTACGAGGAAAAGGACAATATATCTTTACCGTTTGACATCCTTGAAGAGATCTCTGAAAAATTCGATATAAAACTTGAAGAGCTCACCAGAGCCTTCAGCAAGGGCGTTATCGACGGCCTTGAAGAAAAAGAAAAAAGAAAGAAGAAACACTGACATAAACGACAAATTCTGCTATGGAAGCCATAGCAGAATTTTTTAACGAATAAAATAAGGAAGTATCTTCACTTCCTTATCAGAATTCTTTCTTTTCCATGTATCTTGCAGTAATAAGATACGATATCAGATAGATGATCAATGCCGCGATCAGCGATATCACAATAAGCATTGTGGCGTTTGTGCTCACAAACCTTTCTATCGCCATGACTTGATCTGCTGTTACAAGTTTTGAAAGCATGAAGCCGATCAGGCTGATCCCGCCGAAGACGACATAGATGATGATCCGGCTTTTCTCGCTGCCGAATCTGATCCTTGCGTAGATCGAGACCGCCAGGATGAAAATGATCACGCAGAACATAGCCAGCGCTGTCGCAAACAGTTCTGTCAGGTCGACCTGTTTCTTGAAGACCATGATCAGATAACAGACCAGACTTCCACAGATCATGCATATGATCACCCAGGCAATAGAAAACAGATATTTTTCCTTAACATATTCTTTTCTGGTGACCGGCAGAGAAAACAGATAGCGGTATCCGTTTTCGTGTTCATCATAGCTGATCGTTGAAAGCGACAGCATCCCGCCTATCATCATCAGATAACCGATCACGGTACTTGACTGCATGTATATGGACATCATCACACCCATCAAAACGATCAGAAGCGACGTACTTTTCTGATTGCGCATGATCAGGATGTCCTTGATCAGTAAACCCTTCATATGTTCTCTCCCTTGACCATCAGCTGAATGAGATGGTCGATCCCGCTTTTTTCCACTACGATCTGCGGGTAGTTTTCTGTATAGAACGATCTTTCATCAGTCAGACAGACATAACCGAAAGGCTCTTTCTTCTTTTTAAGCAGATATGCCTTATCGAGCTTTTCGTATTCTTCTTCGCTGACCTTGAGTATTCCGTAGTTTTCATTAAGCCTGTCGCCTTCTTCATGAAGCAGGATCCTTCCTTCATCGATCATATAGAAATCATCACACAGCGATTCAAGATCGCTTGAAATATGTGAACTGATGAGGATGCTGCGATCTGGATCTTCCTCCATGAATTCCCTGAGCATCGTCAGGATCTCGTCTCGAGCCATGACATCGAGCCCGGCCGTCGGTTCATCCAGGATCAAAAGCTTAGGACGATGAGACAATGCGCACAGCACATTCAGCTTGGCTTTCATGCCGGTAGATAGTTCTTTGACCTTTTTGTTTTCATCCAGGGCAAACTCCTTGCATTTATCACTGAAGAATTTTTCATTGAATTCCGGATAAAAGCCTTTAAGGATCTCTCTGATATCTTTGATCATCAGATACCCGGAAAATCCCGCATCGCTCATGACTGTTCCGATCTTTTCTCTGTCCTTGTTGTTTATATCCTGTACATTTTTGTTGAAGATCCTGATCTCTCCGCTGTCCGGGTAGACCAGTCCCAGAATACTTCGAAACAGGGTGCTTTTACCGGCACCGTTGGCACCGATCAGACCGCTGATCATTCCGTTGTCTACCTTGATGCTGCAGTCAAGTTCAAAACCCTTATATCTCTTAACAACACCTGAAACTTCAATCATATGTCATTTTCCTCCGTGAGAAGATCGATCAGTTCATGAAGATCATCGGCTGTAAGTCCATAGCTTCTTGCCTTCTGTATCACTGTTTCCATTTCCTTTTCGATCTGTTTTCTCTGTTCTTCAGCCATGAGCTCTCTGTTGGAACCCGATACATAGGTCCCTTTCCCGTGAACAGTCGCTGTAAAACCTTCGGCTTCTAGATTGTCGTAGGCTTTCTTGACTGTCAAAGCGCTGATCTTAAGCTCTTTAGACAGCGTCCTTACTGAAGGCAAAGGATCGTTGTCCTTCAATTGACCTGTCATGATCATCTTTTTGATCGCATCCATGATCTGTTCATAGATGGGGATCATTGAATTGGAATTGATAATAATCTTCATGTTTGACCTTTCATCGATTTCAGCTGTATTCGATATATAACAGTATATAACAGTGTATATCTGTTGTCAACATGGCCAATAGTTACCAGCTAACTATAAATCTTTTTCAATGTATTTATATAACGGTTTCTTTGTGTAAAGAAAAAGAAGCTTTTACGCTTCTTGGTCTTTTCGGTCTTTTATGCTCAATCCAAGCATCTTTCCAAAATAATACATGATGGCCAGATCCTTGTCCTGCCAGATCCTCTGGATCTTCGGTTCAGTGCAGACCAGATATCCGTAACAGTTTTCGCCATCACTGATCTTTCCAATCAGCAGGGTGTCGTATTCGGTCTTCGAGAATATCTCGGCTGTCTGCCAGCACTTGGCAGCGATCTTGGAGATGCTGGTGATCATCGATACATCATCATATACCAAGGCATCGATATCCGGGATCTTCAGAAACGGCTGATTATCGACCACACTGATCATCTCGTTGTTTTCATCGAGATAGTACATGTTGGTGACATGGATATCGTTCTTGATGGCCTCATAGCCAAGGCGCATCTTCTCTTTCAGGTCTAAGCTGTGAGACAGATTGTAGTCGAGGTTCTTGAAACAGTCGTAGAGGGTATTGCTTTTTAAAGACTTGATCACGATGTCTTTATGAAGTCTTTCCACGTAAATGATGTAGCAGTTTCTGCCTTTGCTTTTGCCTCGATACAGACACTTGTCCAGAAGCGTGAACAGTTCGTCATAGCTCTTCGCGTCGCTTGGATAAGTGGCCATGCCTGCAGTTCCTGTCACGAAAAGTTCTCTGGTGGAGAGCTTGTAGACCTTTTTTAAAAAGGTCTCTGTCTCATACATCTGTTCACACCACTTCTTTTTCTGGTCATAGTCAAGATCTCTGGTATTGATGAAAACGAATTCATCACCGCCATATCTTCCGGCTATGCCATAATCATCCAGAAAATCTATCAGGGTCTTGGATACTTCCGCCAGCACTTCATCACCCAGCGAATGACCGTAGGTATCATTAACTTCCTTGAAGTTATCCAGATCGATCATGCCAAAAGTAAAAGGCCTTCCTTCTTCGATCAGCGATCTGGTGAATTCGATCATATATGTACGCGAAACAAGGCCTGTTAAAGGATCGAGGATATAGCTGATGTCCTTCTGTTTTAAAAGTTCTTTAAAATAATTGTATTTTTCAAGCTGAGTGATGCTATACATGATCTTTAGATGCGATTAACTTTATTATATCCCGGATTAAACTGGCTAATTGTTATATTTTGAACATCCCAGCATGTCTTCATAGAATTTGAAAGGAACAGAAAGGTTCCCTCTTCCAGTGCCGAGATCGATGCCGGGCTTAGTCTTGCCATGGAAATCTGAACCGCCGCTTTGTTTCAGTTCAAAGTTTTCCGCCAGACGGATGGCGTTGTGAGTCATCTCTTCATCGAATTCCGTGTATCTCGTCTCGATCGCATCCAGCCCTGCCATCTTGGCTTCGGGCAGGAAGTCGAGCATTTCCTTATAGGTCAGGTTTAAAAGCGGATGAGCCATTATGGCGGTTGCTCCATAGACCTTGATGAAACGGATCGCAGCGATCGAAGTGATCCTCTTGGCCGGTGTATAGAAACCGTTGCCTTCTTTCAGAAGACCACCGAACGCTTCCGCTACACTTGAAACATAGCCTTTTGCCATAAGGACTCTGGCTACGTGAGCACGGTTGAAATCATCTCCGTCAGTTAAAGCCGCCGCTTCTTCACTGGATACGAGATATCCGGCCTTGTTCAGGTTTGCGATCAGCCTTTCATTGCTGTTCCTTTTGGCTATATGCATCATTTCGACAAAGTCTTCGATCTCTGTCCAGTATTCTTCCTTGAAGAAAAGTCCGACGATATGGATCTCTTTTTTATTCCACTCAGTCGAAAACTCACAGCCGGGCACCGTTATGACCTTGCTGTTTTTACCGGCTTCCATGAAATCCTTGAGACCGCCTGCGGTGTTGTGGTCAGTCAGAGCCAATGCTGAGAGGCCTTGCTTTTCCGCAAGTTTTACCAGCTCGGCCGGGGAAAAAGTTCCGTCGGAGAAATTTGAATGACAATGAAGATCACATTTATATTCCATGTTTTTACAATCTAGATTATACAACAGCCCATCCCTTATCTATAATAGAAATATCAGCTATGGATAAAAAGAAAAACAAGAACATCCTGATTCCGTTGATCGTTTTTGGGCTGGTGATCGCTGCCTTCTTTTTCTTCAGACCTTTTATCATTTTCAAGGAAATCGAGCCAATACTGGAAAGAGAAGTGAAATACCTGCCTGCTGATTTTATCGCCAGAGCCAACGGTTCGATCACTCCCGAAGGGGAATACATCGATACAAAAGAGGTCGGTAAACACGAATTCCGCTACCATGTCAAAAAACTGTTTTTTGAAAAGGAAGTGATCTTTTCTTATAACGTCGTCGATACGACTCCGCCATTGATCGAAATAATAGACAAAAAGGTCGTTAAAGAACCAAAGGAAGCATATACAGAGGAAGAGATCCGAAAAAACATCTTTATAAACGAAGGCTCTTATGCATATCAGACCGATTATGATCCTGATATCGCCGGTCCTTATACTGTCTATATCCGAGCGCAGGATGATTACGGAAACGTCTCTGAAGCTTCCTATGAAGTGGATGTCAGAGACATTGAAGCTCCAGTCGTTTTTATATCGGGAGACGGGGCTCAGCTGTATACCGGCAGCTATGAAGGTGAAGAGTTCGATATCCTTGACATCATCAGCTATGGTGACAATGTCGATCCAAGACCAATACTTACCACGAAAGGGGAAGTCGATGTTTCAAGGCCCGGCTTTTATAAGGTTGAGGCTTCTCTGGAGGATTCTTCTGGCAACAAGACCAGCTGGGACCTGACTGTGGAAGTCAGTGATGATATCCCTGAATCAAGACCGTCGGAATATTATTATCCTTTTGATCAATTCTTATCTGATTACGCAGGCTACAACGTGATGTATGGCATCGATATCTCTTCCTGGCAGGGCGATATCGATTTTGAAGCTGTCAAAAATGCAGGATGCGAATTCGTGATCATCAGGATCGGTTTCTCATACCAGGGCAAATTTACTTTAGACAACAAGTTTGAACAGAACCTTCAACGAGCCAAAGACGCCGGCTTAAAAGTAGGCATCTATCATTTCTCCTACGACAACAACGAAGCCGACCTGCTCGACGCTTTGAATAATATCTTTTCTTTGCTTCATGGCACCAAGCTCGATCTGCCGATCATCTTTGACTGGGAAGACTTTGGCTGTTTCAACGAATATGAGATGAGCTTCCGCGACCTGAACAGGCTTTATGATTTCTTCAGTGACGAAGTTCACAGACACGGCTATGAATGCATGCTGTATGGAAGCCAGTATTATCTTGATACAGTCTGGGCTCACACCGATACCCGTCCGATCTGGCTTGCTCAGTATAATGACCATCCTACCTACGACGGTCAGTTTGAGATGTGGCAGCTTACCGATTCCGGCAGAATCGACGGTATCGATGGAAATGTCGATCTCAATCTCATGTATCTGCTTCAATAAAAACTGCACCTTCAATATACAAGGTGCAGTTTTAATGAATTATAGTTTATCACTTCTTCAATCGTTTCCCTTTACAAGCAAAGGGTAGAAGCTGGTGCCGTTTTGCGGAGCGCTGACTTTGAAATAGTCGCACACTGAAGCGCCGACATCGCTCAGGCTGTGGCGCAGTCCGACACAGATGCCTTTGTCATCGCGATAGCGTATGAGCAGCGGAACGTTTTCTCTGGTGTGCTTGGAGTGACCGATATCCGGATCGTTTCCATGATCAGCCATTATTACCAGCAGGTCATCATCTTTCAGCTCATCCAATATTGCCGGAAGCTTGTTGTCAGCGATCTCCAGGATCTCCTTGTATCTTTGAGAACTCTGGGAATGACCCGCCAGATCCGTTTCCTGAATATTGGTACAGATGAAACCTTCATCCATCTTTTTCATCGCTTCAAGTGTCAGATCCATGCATTCAGCCGTCGGCACGCAGGAGATCGAAACGCCTTTTTCATTGTGGACGATATCTGCGACCTTGCCTATCAGTGTACAAGGGATCCCTGCACCGGTAAGGATCGTCGGCGCCTGTACCTTGGGATCAACGCCATAGCCCAGATGCAGACACTGGTAGCCCTGATCATAGGATTTGGATTTTGCGGAAGCAATACCGATGTATTTGCCTTCCTTTATCTCTTCAGCTGCATACAGATCATTCATCGTATTTCCGGTTCCGCCAAAGACGACGACTCGTCCGACCGTGACGACTTCTCGGGCTTTTCTGGCGATCTCAAGTTCCTTTTCAAAAGGCATGAAATCTAATGGCGCCGTAACGTTGTAGCACATACCCAGATCAGCTTCCAGATTATCTGCCACCGTGCAATAGTCATCGACGACCACATACCTTAATCCACCTCGATCAACGATCTCTACCTTGTGTCCGTCTTTCTTTAAGTGTTCAGCAACGATATCGACTTTTTCCTGGAAGGGGATCATCTCCGGATCTTTAGGCAAGGTGCCCATGATCTCCTGATGGCCCATGAAAGTATCGGCCCCAAAATGCATCAGTTCGGCCTTGCCGTAGTTGGCATCAGGCGCAAACTTCATCCTGGCGCTTTCCTTGCCATAGGCATTCATCAGCCCCAGCTTTTCCAGATTTGGCAGTTTCATATCCGGAAAGTCTTTTAGGATAGAACCTATGGTGCAGGCTTTCTCATCTCCCGGTCTTTTGACTGCCGCATCAGCGGTAGCTCCCATTCCAAAACCATCCAAAACGATCACGATAAATCTTCTTTTCATATCTGTTCCAATCTAAGCGGCTCTTTCAATGCTTTCTTTGAGGATCCGGATCACCGTGTCCGCACCGGCACGATTCGGATTGATCCTGATCATCTTGTCGATCAGGGTAGGGTCTTTAGCTAAGAAAGTTCCAGACACCTTATAAAATAACGGCACGATCTCATACTTGCTTTCAGAGCCTACCGGATTAGGCAGGGCTCCAAGCTTTTCTGCCTGTTTCAGGACTTCTCTGGCATTTTCTTTTTCCAGTTCAACGATCAATACCTTGGATTGAGCGTTGACGATCGCCACGTCTTTGATGCCCTTGACTTCACTGTTTTTAAGCCTTTCAAGGACTTCGTTTGATACTTCCGCCTGTATTGCCAGGGAAACGGGAGCGCTCACGAGCCCTCTTAAGACATCCAGTGCTTCATGTCCCTGGGTCTGACAGCCGCCTGAATAATGCATCTTCCTGATCCTGTCGATATATCCTTTCTTTCCCACCACAAGGCCGATCCCTTCCGGCCCCTGCAGCTTGAACGCTGAGAAACAGGAAAGGTCAGCTCCCATCTCACAGCCTATCTTTGTGGTCTTCATGACGGCATAGTTTTCATCGATGATGATCGGAAGATCTCTTGTCGCCTTGATCGTCTTTATGACTTTTTCCAGTTCATAGGAATCTTCGATCTGCTGTCTGCTGTGCTGGACAAGCACGGCTTTGATCTCTGTGTTTTCCTTAAGTGCTTTTATTATTTCTTCTTCATTGTTGAAATCTGCTTCAACAGGATCAAGCCCCAGCATCTCAAAGCTGGTCTTGGTCGTTGAATAGACCGGTGCCTTGTGGACCAGGATCTTGTCGTTTGCCTTGAGCACAGCGGCCAGTGCATAGCGTATAGCTCCGGTACCGGCACCCCTGACCATGATCGCTGCTTCGCAGTCAAAGAAATCAGCTACAGCTGCTTCGGCTTTCTTGGTGGTCAGCGGCTGATTGTCCGGCTGGCGGACTCCCAGATCACCTCTGCTCAGGATCTCACTACCTTCAAAGTGTCTGGTGATGCAGTCGATCATCCTGAACTGTTTTTCTTTTGCTTCCGCTAGGGAAATGCTTTGTAATGGATATGCTTTCATATATCCCCCTTATTCCTGATAACCGTCCATGAAATAGCTGTTTATATCCAGGAAATATCTTTCAATAAGCTCATCATGGACGTCTTCTATATATTCAGCCGCTTTTAATAAAGCGGATACTTTTTCCTTTTTGCTTTGACACATCAGTAAAGTGGCGCAGCCAAACTCTCTGGATGGTATAGCCATGGCCGTTGCCCCTGCGGTATTGCACACCCGCACATAGCCCTTGCCGCTGGCGTTCTGGATACGTTTCGTCCTTTCATCAAAGTGACCAAACAGCGAATCTCCAAAGCCTTCCAGATCGATCGGTCCTTCCTTGATGATAAGGACATCACATCCTTTCAGAATCTCTTCAAGCTTTTGCGTAAGTTCTACTCTAGGCAGAAATCTGTCCGGAAGATCGATGATCTCTGAATCGATCCCCGCATATTTCTGATCAGAGAAGACCTTGCCATAGCTTTCGGCAGCTTTAATTCCGATACTGTCTTCAATAGCTTTAAGCAGGATCCTTCTGTCTCTTGCCATGAAGCCCAGTGAATTATAGGCTTTCATGCCGTCGGTATTTTCTTTTAATGCCTGTTTGCGATCCTCTTCGATCAGCCTGGAGATGAAACCATAGATATTGACGCACATCGCCGGAGCCAGAACTGATCCTCCGCCATCGTTTCCTATGCCAAGTTCATTGATACCCGCAAAGACATTGATAGCCGTTCCTGAAGATGATCCCGACATATAGCGGCCGCTGATCGGATTGATCAGATCAGTATCTACAGCCCTGCCAGCCAGTGTCGATTTCTTGTCTATCGTATGTAAGACAAAACCTGTCTTTTCCAGTTTTTTCATCAATGTATTGGGAATGGAAGCTATGTTTTTGATACCGGTATAGATACCTTCTTCGCCGCATTCAAAACACTTCACGACTGAGTGATAAGGGTCGAGTTTTGCGAGTCTGTGTCTTTCTTGATTATTCATCCTTCCATCCGTTTCTGATCGCTGTACCCTGGGCGTCAAAAAGACCCAGGATCTCTGGCTTGCCGCTTTGAATACCCGATACGACTGCCACGTGGCTTCTGGTCGTGAAGATCTGGGTGCGATACGCCATGATCGCACAATCGCCGACTTCACATTCCTCATTTATCTCATAGTGGTAGTCGATCGATTCTTCACTAGGCGCAAGCACCTTCAACATCCTTGCTTCCTTCATGTTCTTGCCGACCAGGACGTTTTCCATATGGGAGCGGCGATAATGTCCTCCTCCATAACAGAAAGCTCTTCCTTGAAAATTATGAGAGATTTCTGAAACATAGACATAGGCAGGAATCTCCGGCTGGTCACCGTGTTTATGGAGTGGTGTCGTGCCCGTCAGACCATGCCCGGGTTCACCGCTTGTGCCATTCAGCTCACTGATAAGCGACAGCGAGGCAAAGCAGGTAGCGCTTGGCACATTGATGTTCAGATCATCCAGCTTTTTCTTCCTGGCAAACTCGATCGCCCTGTTAAGAGCTTTGATGTTGCTGGTAGGAACGATCTTTCCTTCTTTCTCGCTGTATAAAAGCGCCGGAAAGACGGTAAAGCCTCCAAGTTTTACGTTTCCAAATGATTCTATATATTGATAGAGATCTTCAAGCTCTGCGCTTGCAAAACCGCCTTCCTGCCCTGAATAAAGATCGGAATCTTCATCACTGATGCGGATAAGCAGTTTCTGAATGATGTTCAGTTTTTTTGCACAATCGTTTATTTCTTTGATGATCTGTTTTGAGTAGACTGTTACATAATCGACTTTTGCTGAAAGGATCTTCTTCATGGCGGCCTTAGGGATCTGAACGAGATGACCGACATTGCAGATGTGGATGCCGTTTTCGATCATGGTCAGAGCTTCCTTGAAGTCGACAGCTACAGCACCTTTGAATCCCAGTGCCATAAGTTTTGAAGCGACAAGCGGGTTCCTGCCGATCTGCTTCAACATGAAATACAGATCGATGCCGCAGCGATCAGCTTCCTCTTTCATAACTTTGGCATTTTCAATGATCGCATCAAGATCAAGGATATATGTGTCCGGCAGGATATCTCCTTTTTCGTGCAGATCAAAAGCACAGTCGATGAGCTTGGGATTTCTCTTTATTACCTTTTCCAGAAACATAATGTTCCTCCAGTCTAATCAGAATCTATATCTGAGAATTGTTGACGATCCGCGCCGGATTGTCTTTTAAGAATTTTTCGATAACTGTTTCCTTGATGCCGTATTCTTTCATCAGTGGAACGACGCTTCCCATGACAGCCAGATAGCCCTTGCCGCCAAAAGTCGTGAAGTAGGTGTGTCTTGAGACATCGTTGGACAAAACCAGATGATCCTCATATCCTGCTTCTACGAGCTTCAAGGCATTCATCGCCCTTGTCTCATCAGGCATATATGCAGACTTGCCGCAGGTATCAAAAGCGATATTGACACCATATTTAAGCAATGAGAGATGATATTCGTGATCATCGATCAGATCCTGGTGACCGATGATGATCTTGTCGGGATCGACACCTCCCTTGATCAGGGTCTCGATCGTTTCGATGGCGTTGATCTTCCCGGTATGCGTCGATACCGCAAAGCCGGTCTTCCTGCTGGCGATAGCAGCTGCTTCAAGGATCTTCTTTTCATTTCCGATAAAACCGTTGGGACTCGAGGCGATCTCGGCAATGATGCCTGCTTTGATATCAGTACCATCGATCCCTTCAGTCAATTCTTTTATATAAACATCGGCTATATCTTCTTTGCTCGCATCATCGAGCCAGGCTGGATGATACTCTGAAAGATAGAAGCCGGTTGAACATACAATTTTCAGTCCGGTCTTTTCGCTGATCTCCTTCAGCTTTCTTGCATCCCTTTTCAGATCGATCGTAGATACTTCAAAAACAGCCTCGATCCCCTGTTTCTGAGCCATCTGTATTTCCGGGATCACTTCTTCAATGTCTTCTATATAGGATACGCCGTCCTTGCGCACCCTGTTCAAATCAATGATCAGATGTTCGTGGGCCAAAGTAAAACCCAGTTCATCCTTGGCGATATCGCCTAAAACTGTACGGATCATAATTAACCTCTAAAAATACAGGCATCCCGTTGCCGGAATGCCTGTTGTGTTTTTTTATTCCGGCTTTCCTTCTGCCTTGTCTGTCAGAGCCTTGACCAGAGCAGGTACTATCTGTTCAGTGTGCGTCTTGACGTAGCCAAAAGCTTTGTGATTGCCATTGTAGACCATGTGGCGGACTTCTTTTTCGCTAGGACATTTGCCCTGCTTGGAAACGACCAGACAGTTGCCATAGCCCAGCACCATGATGGCTGTAGCCAGCGAACCGCCTCCGCCGGTCATGCAGGAACCGAGGTAATAGTCGACTTCTCCGGCTTTTACCTTTCTTGCAGCGACCATATCGGGATCGGTCAGTGTTTCGACTTTGTCCGCAAAATCTTTATCAATGATCTGCTTGGTCTGTGTAGAAGTCAGACCGCAACATTCAATCTTCATCAGAAAGCCTCCTTAAATTATTAACCTAATGTTACAAGGTGTAACAGTATTGCCAGATTATACAACAGTCCGACTGCAACAGCTGCCAGAGGGCCGATCGCTGACTTAGGAATGCGCTGACCTGTAACTTCGTTGATCGTATAGAAGCCACCGACAGTCATCAGACCTACAGCACCCCAGATAGCGTTGCCGGCCATGAAAGCACCGATCGTCAGAGCCAGAGTCGTACAAGAGATCATGGCGTCACGGATGTGGTCGCCGCACTTTGTCAGTTCAGGGAACTTAGATAATGCTGTACCTAAGAGACCTAAGAGCTGGATCTCGATGAATTCGATGGCGAAACCTACTACCGGAGCAAGGAACCAGACTGAATCAGGAACCATAGCGCCGCCAAGCATGACAGCTGTAAGACCTACGGCCTGATATACCCCTGTTGCCAGAGCAGTTGAAACGATAAGTGGAATGAAGGCGAAGATGACACCGATCATTGCCAGATAGAAGATGTTCATGTCGCCGCTGGTGATTGCCGAAGCAAGGATGATAGGCTGATAAGCCTGAGCAAGGATCTTGATACCTAAAGCGTTCAAAGCACCCTGAATGCACAGATATACCCAGTTGCTCTTGATCCTCTGAGCGTTCTTTGTGAACAGGTTCTCTTCTTCTTCAGTCGTCTCGATCGCTTCAGAATTCTTTGAAGCACCTACAGCGTAGACGACCAGACATACCATGCCTGCCAGCATAGCGAACGTGTAAGGATACAGAGCTATAGAGATAGCACCGATCTTGACAGAACCTACGATCGTGCAGGCGATGTAAACGATAGCAGTGATGACAGCGGAAATAATACCCTTCTTAGCTCCGAACTGACCAGCTATGGCAATGGCCGGATACATACAGAAGATAGGAAGTACCGGAGTCGTGATGTTTGTAAGGTCATTCAGGAAGTTGTAAGGCAGACCGTTGAAGACAGCTGCGATTGCCTGAGTACCATACGCGCAAAGCAGACCATATGCTGCACCTAAGCCAAGCGCGACATACGGATTTGGTGACCAGGCACCGATACAGTCTGTAGCGATAAGGATCAGGTGGCAAGCGATCAGGCCTGTGCCCAGCCACTGGTTGAAGCCGGCCATGACCCAGCCTACGCCCATGCCTGTTACGACAACAGCGAATTCAGGACGAGTCATTCTGCCTTCCATCAGTTCAGGGAATACAGGTCTTGCACCATCATTGAAGTTGGAGATGCACTTGTGAGACAGCAAGCTGGCCCATGCAGAGATCGCAACCAGGACAATGGTTCTCAATAGTTGTGGAAATGCGAATTCAGTTACCATAATTTCACCCCTTCTTTGTAAAAATGGTTTACTCAGTTTCCCCTGGCGGTGTGCCATTCACCGCTTTGTTTAAACTGAGCAATCAAATTGTTTATATGAAGCAGCGCATAGCCCTGCTCAACTTCATTGAGCGGATTATTCGTTGCCTTCATAACTTTCTTAAGGACTTCCTTTGATTCCTCACAGGTATCCAAAGATTCCAGTTCCTTCAAAACCTCCTCAGGAACTTCATCAACTGGCTCTTTACTGGAAAGGCGGCCATATGCCGCACAAAGGTGGGCAATAAACATCGAGGCATTCTCTTCTTCAAGAGTTATGCCGTATTCCTTTTTAAACAGTTCGATGACAGCATTGAGATCTTTGATATCTTCGTCATTGATCATGCCGCCTTCTTTATATAGTTCAAAACGCTCGGTAAAATCCATGTTTATTTCTTGAAAAGCCCTTTCTTCTTTTTCTGATTTTCCATCTTGATCCTGTCTTTGTTGCTGATCTTGACAGGGGTGTATTCCTCATATTCCAGTCCAAACAGCACATCCGTGAGTTTAAGACACCATCTGTCGGAGAAGTTTGCCAGCAGCATCGCGATGCCAAGCGTCACCAGTAAGCCCAGATAGTTGTTGCCGGTAGCCATGTTCATGCCAAAGGCGATCACCAGACACACCGCCAGCACAAACATATAGCGCACTATACGAAAACGCTTCTGGCTTTTCTCGTTGATCTTCATCTGCTTATGACAGTGAGAACAGCTGATAATCTCTTTCAGGTCCTTGCGGTCATATTCTTTGCCACAGCGATAACATTTAATTGTCTCTTTCATTTGAATATCCAAATTTTTGTATTTTCAATTATAGTTTACTCTTTATCCATAGGCTTGTAAATAGAAATAAAGGCTTTTTAGTATCTAGGAATGATCTTGTCTTCCATGATCAGTTTCTGAATATTTAAGACCGCTTCTGTATCGACGATCTCTCTTAACAGATAGGCGATCTCTGTATGTTCATTTGAAGCAACTATCACTGCCTCTGTATTGTCGAAACTGTAGCCTTGAATCTCCACATAATGTATCGGAAACTTTTTATCTAGGACTTCATCGATGTTCATAACGGTCGCGTCGATGTCGCCGCTTTGTACGCATTCGATCGTCCTGGAATATTCGATCGGCACATATTCGACTTTCTTGTTTTTGCATACGATCTGGGTGAGTTCTATCTGGTCATAGGAACTTTCATCAATGCCGACTTTCATTCCGTTTTTCACTTCCGAAAGTCTGCTGTCATGAAGCATCAGCACGTGCTTTCCGGTATAGGAGCCCTTGCCAAAAGAAAGCACGATCTGCAGCGTTTGGTTTTCACTGATGTATTTCTCCGCTGCAAATTTTGAGACGATCGCAAAGTCATATCTGCCGTTTTCGACCATGTCCATACGGCTTTTGGCACCTCTCATATAAGCCAGGTTTAACGGTGCTTTGTCCTGATTCTCTGCCGAGATGATGATACCGGAAGCCAGTCCTTCATATCTTTTGGAATAAGGCAAAGGCATGGCTCCAACGATATAGGAGATCCCTGCAAATTCCAGAAGGATCGCGTTGTTTTTCTTCACCAGATAAGAGCCCATGTGGCCCTTGGATTCGATGGCGATCGCCTTGGAATTGATCAGGTTCTTCTGGGCGTTCTGGATGGTTCCTCTTGCCAGGTTTATCTTTTTGGAGAACTCTGTGATGGTCGGGATCCTTTCACCGATCGCATACTTCAAAAGTTCACGTGAAAGCTTCATCGTGGCTGTGCCGTTCTTGCTTAACAATTGTTCGTTGATCATTTCTTTACGATATTATTGTAGCGCCATCAGCTTCTATCTGGAAACATCAGAAAAGCCATATAGATCTTCTTTTATTCTATCTCTAGCAGGAATCTTCCCAGTCCGTCTTCTTCGACAGGATATCTGGTCACATAATCAGCGCAGCTTTTAGCATAATCCGAACCATTTCTAAGGCACACACCTATCCCTGCAGCTTTGATCATCGAAGCGTCGTTGTCCATATCCCCGCAGGCGATCACGTTATCCAGATCTATCCCCAGCTGTTTACAGATCTCGATCAAGGCGACACCTTTGTTTATGCCTTTAGGCATGAACTCATATGTCCCCGGAAAGGAAACTGTCATTTCACTTTTTTCCCGCGGATTATTTCTGATCACTTCTTCTGCCTGCTTGATCTGAGACTCATCACAGTGAAACTGGATCTTGCAGGAATCTTTCCTGGAGAATCCCTCTTTATCAACGATCTCAACATTGGAATCGTTCCTGTCTACTGATGCCCTGACTATATCGTCGTACCTTCTGGCAAGGACGCGATCATAGCCTTCTTCAAACAGCAAGATATTTGTATTCAAAGGCCACATGAAATCAACGATCGCTTTGATCTCTTCCTTGTCGAGTTTGGCTATGGTCCTTTTTTCACCTGTTTCTCTAAAATAGAGTTCGCAGCCATTTAAGCCAGCCAATACATCAACAGGATAAACAAGTCCCCATTTTTCAAAACGGCCGATCGTTCTTGAATCGATCGGTCTGCCTGTTGCCAAGCCAAGACACACGCCGTTTTCATGGAAGTGATCAAGAGCTCTTTTTATACATGGCAAAAGCTGACCGCCTTTTTCGGTCAGCGTCTGATCGATGTCACAGATCAGAAGTTTGATCTCTTTACCTTTAAAGTTCATCTGTCAAACCTTTCTTCGACAACGTTTAAAAGTCTTCTTCCTTCTTTATATCTTTTGAGGTTTTCTGCACATAGGTCCATGAAAGCTTCATAGGCGCTATCCAGGTGATAACCTCCTGCCACGTGCGGCGTGATGACCAGGTTTTCATATCTCCAGAGTTCACTTTGAGGATCAAGCGGTTCCTTTTCATAGACATCGGATACAAAAGTCGCGACGATATGTTCGTCCAGCACTTTCTTTAAGGTCTCTTCGCTGTAGAGGTTTCCTCTTCCGACATTGACAAAGATCGTATCTTTTCGCATCTTTTTAAAAGTCTCAAGCGTAAACAGGTGAACATTCTCTCCTGCACCAGGAAGGATGCTTACGACGACATCCACATCGCTGATCGCTTTATCGAGGTCTTCCTTCAGATACAGTTCATCCAGATAGTCCGGTTTTTCGCTCATCGTCCTTTTGATGCCGATCACATGCATATCCAAGCCCTTCAACATCTTTGCCAGGATGTTTCCGATATCTCCGAAACCGACGATACAGACCTTGAGCTTGCTGAATTCTTTTACCGGCCCTTCATCTTCCCATCTGTTTAGATGCTGATCATCGCGGTACAGATGCAGTTTCTTGACGGCAGACAGGATCGAAGCGAAGGAATGTTCGGCAACTTCTCTTGAATGTACGTGCGGTGCATTGCACAGGATCACTCCTTCAGGAAGCACGCCCTTTTTTGTATAGGCATCCACACCTACCGCGTGGGATTGAAACCACTTGAGCTTTTTGAAATCCTTGATCTCTTCAGGTCTTATGCTTCCGATAATCACTTCAGCATCTTTATCTTTTTCATAAACAAATTCATAGTCATTAAAAAAGCATTCCAGTTTTTTCTGGTATGCTTCTCTAGGCTTTGGATTCATGAATACTTTTATCATAGTTTCTCCAAGTTAAGTATGATCTTCTTGCAGTACTGACAATATGCTGCAGGTACGCTTGGGGCTTTTATGACGCCAAGGTCGCTGATGCTTTTGCTTTTTAGATCGCCCGAGGCAAAAAATCTTCTTCGGCCTTCGTTGAAATAGATCGGGTGGGAGCTTTGGACATAGCCGCTTTTCATCGGCTTGCCGCAGTATGGACAATCATTTACCATCTATGCACCTCGCGATCTCTTCCGGTCTTGAAACGATATGATCAGCCTGCGCATCTTCGAGGTTCTTGAGATCCCTGTAGCCCCACAGACATCCGCAGGATACCATGTGCGCATTCTTGGCGGTCTTGATATCGACGTCTGAATCACCCACATACATGATCTCGCTGTTATCTAAACCCATCATCGCAGCTATCTCGTTGGCGGTCGAAGGGTCAGGTTTGTTTAAAACGCCTTCTCTTGAGCCATAGACCGCCACAAAGCTGATGCCGGGATAACACTTGTATATCAGTCTCTTGGTCATGTCATCAGGTTTGTTGGAATTGACGGCCAGCTTGATGCCTTTTTCTTCAAGTCCCTTGACCAGTTCGTACATGCCTTCATAGGCGTGCGATTTTATATCAAGGTTCTCTTTATATATTTCGATATAGCGGGCCAGTACAGCCTTTTGAATATCTTCCGATGTGCCTTTTGGCGTGACATCTTCGATAAGTTTTCTGGAACCTCTTCCGATCACCGCTGTCACTTCAGCATACGTCTTTTTTGAAAAGCCGAATTCCTCTAAAGCCATGTTTACGCTGTCGGCCAGATCTTCGATCGTATAGATGGTCGTTCCATCAAGATCAAATATAACACCCTTGATCATCTAGACCTTCTTCACCACGTTGTCTTCGTCTTTATAAATTGAATTTGAAGGGACAAGTCCTCTGACTCTCGCCAACGGATAGACATTGGAGTTTTTGCCTACGACGGTTCCCGGATTCAACACGGAGTTGCAGCCGATCTCGACATTATCCCCGACGATCGCCCCGAATTTCCTTAAGCCTGTTTCCATCTTTTCTTCTCCGTCTTTGACAGTGATGTTCTTGCCATCGGACTTCAGATTGGAAACGATCGAACCGGCACCCATGTGGGCGTGATAGCCCAGGATTGAGTCTCCGACATAGTTGAAGTGCGGCACCTGGGACTTGTTGAAGATGATCGCGTTCTTGACTTCGCAGGAATTGCCGATGACGCATCCTTCGCCGATGATGGCGTTGCCTCTGATATAAGCGCAGTGTCTGATCTCGCTGTTCTTGCAGATGATGGCCGGACCTTCGATAAAGGCGCTTGGTGCGATGTTCACGCTGTTGTGCACCCAGACGTTTTCCTTTATCTCCTTGAATTCGTTTTTATCCAGTTCTTTGATCAGTTCGTAGATGAAATTCTTGATCTCAGGGAGAGCTTCCCATGGATATTCATATTTCTCAAGATATTTCTTTGCGATAGTGTTTTCCAGATCAAATAGGTTTTTTGTTGTATACATATCTTTCTCCTGTTTACTCTAATATTTTACTTCAAGACAGGCTTTTTGTAAGGTGTTGGCTTTAGCTGATCTTCAGCGATATGGTTTGGCTTTATAATTATAGTTAGAGAAGAGGTTTATTTATGGACGCCATCACTGTCAACAATAATTGTTTTATCCTGAACACAAAAGATATCTCCTATGTTTTTGTCATAGATAAATATAAACATCTTGAACACGTTCACTTCGGATCAAAAGTCGATATAAAGGATCTTGAAGCGCTGCGTTTAAAAAGGCATATCCTTTATGGAACGACCCTGATGTATGATGACCGACACGATGACATCTACACCATGGATGCACTTCCTTTTGAATATGGATCCTATGGACGCGGCGACTTCAAAGAGGCGGCCATCGAGATCGAAAGCAATTCTTCCTACAGCACTGATTTTAGATATGCTTCCTATGAGATCATCGATGGTGACACGAAGATCGAGGGGCTTCCTTCAAGCTATGGGGCTGCAAAGACTTTGCTGGTACATCTGATCGATAAGGATACAGGTCTTGGCCTTGATCTGTATTATGCGATCTATCCAGAAGAAAACGTCATAAGCAGACGCTGTGTGCTGATAAACGATTCTGATAAGCAGTTTATCCTGCATAAGCTGATGTCCTATTCGCTGGATCTGTGTGAACATGATCTGACTTTGATGGATTTTTTTGGTGCCTGGGACAAGGAAGCACACGTCAATTGCCGCGATATCAATTTCGGTACCTATACACTTGGTTCGCGTGTCGGCTTCTCCGGTCATAAAAACAATCCGGGTTTCATAATCAGAAAAAGAAAGACTACCGAAAACTGCGGCAAGGCCTGGGGTTTCAACCTGGTCTATTCAGGCAATCACTATTCAAGCATCTCCAGAGATGAATACGGCATTGTCAGGATCCAAAGCGGCATCTCTCCGGAAAGATTTGCTTATGAATTGAAGGCTCATACATCTTTTTCTGCTCCGGAAGCGATCATGACCTATTCGGACAACGGCCTTAATGGTCTTTCACAGAATTTCCACGATTTCATCAACGAACACATCGTACGCTCAGACTGGAAGAAGAAGGAGAGACCGGTACTTATAAACTCCTGGGAAGGCTTCGGTTTTGATTTCAAGAAAGACGATCTGATCAAAAAACTGGCGAAAAACGCCGTCAAGCTCGGGATCGAACTTTTTGTACTGGATGATGGCTGGTTCGGACGCAGAAATAACGACACCAGAGGCCTTGGCGATTATGACTGCAACCTCAAGAAGATCCCGGGCGGCATCTGTTCGCTGAGTGATGAGATACATAAACTGGGGATGATGTTCGGCATCTGGGTTGAACCGGAAGCCATAAACGAAGATTCGGCTTTGTACGAAGATCATCCGGAATACGTGATAAAAGAAAGCAATCATCAAAGGATCTACGGCCGTCACGAGCTTCTGATGGACCTGAGCAAAAAGGAAGTCAGAGACTACATCGTCGAAAACGTTTCAAAGCTCATCGATGACAACAATGTCGACTACATCAAATGGGATATGAACCGCCAGATGAACGGCGTGAGCGGCGTCTTCAACCACGAATATATCAAAGGTCTTTATGAGGTCCTTGATCGTATCTTTACGCCGAGAGGACATGTCCTGCTGGAAAGCTGTTCATCAGGAGGAAACAGATTCGATCTGGGAATGATGTGCTATTCTCCGCAGATCTGGGCATCCGATGATACTGATGCGATCGAAAGGATCGACATTCAGAAAGGTCTTTCCTATCTCTATCCGATCTCGACCATGGGCGCTCATGTTTCAGCTTCGCCGCATATGCAGACACTTAGAAGCGTACCGTTGGAAACAAGATTCAATGTTGCCGCCTACGGCTGCCTTGGCTACGAACTGGATCTTTCGCTTTTGAGCCCTTTGGAGAAGGTCGAAATAGCCAAACAGATCGCATACTACAAGAAACACCGCCGCACCTTCCAGTTTGGAAAGTTCTTCAGGTGTGACGAAGAAGCCGATTATGAAGTCTTTGAGATGTTGTCGGAAAGCGAGGCCATCAGCACCAAATACCGCCGTCTGGTCCATGCGGTACCGATGTTTGATATGCTGTATGTTTACGGTCTTGATAAAGACAAGGTATATCAGGTCGATTCAAAGCCGTATCTTCACAACCTGAAGATGTTCGGCAACCTGATAAACTTTGTTTCTCCGATCAAGGTGAATTCAGACAATGTAGTCGTCGGCGCCATAACCCAGTTTAAGGGCATGGAGGCTTCGATCCAGGAATACAGCGCCTCCGGCAAGGCCCTGGAATACGGCATCAAGCTCAACAATCTGTTTTTAGGGACCGGATACAACGACAACATCAGGATCCCGCTCGACTACGGTTCTGATATGTATGAGATAACAGAAAAACACAAAGACTGACTGCCGGATGATAGAATAATTACGTATATATAAAGGGAATAATAATTAAACAAGAAAAGGGGAAACAAAAAATGGATAAGAAGAAGATTCGGCTTTCTGATGATTCACTTGATGATGTAAGTGGCGGCAAAATCCTTGAATTGGGTGACAAGTGGGCCTTTGACATCGTGTGTCCGTTCTGTAAGATGGATGACCAGCTTCAGCAGGGCATGCAGATGTATTCATCCCAAAGCGGCATGAGCATCGTCTACTGCTTGCGCTGCAAGAAGCCGTTTGGCTTCAATGAAAAAGGCGAGACCTTCAGGGTCCAGGAAGACTAAAAACGTTTTTACTTTTGACTGTTTTTCAAAACAAAGCCCGACGTGATGTCGAGCTTTTGTTATGACTTTATTCTATGCCGGTTACCGGCGGTATATATCTCTCTTTTTCTTTCAGCACCCTGAAATTGACTGAAGCATCTTCTCCATCTGTAAAACTGACCCTGAGCGTATGTTCGCCCGGTTTAAGATTCTTCAGACAGTTTTCATATAAGTTGATTATCAAGCTTCCTGAAGAAGCTTCATATTCTCCGTTTCCGTCTCCTTTGTCTCTGACCAGTTTTCTTCCGTCAACAAAAGCATCTTCAAAACGCTCAAAAGTCAGATCGTCCAGCACCTTCCGTTTGAATGTAAATATGAGCTGTCCGGGGTTCTCCGGATCAAATTCAGGGATTGATGTTTCCTGAGGTTCATAGCCGTTGTCTTCCGCTTTGGTTATAGAAGCATAGGCTTTGACAGGAGCTGTATGGTGTTCTTTATCGTTGATATACAGGTCTTCCCATCCTCCGCTTTCCCATAAAAAGCTTTGTCCCGGAGCCGCTTCATCTATCATTTCAAACCAGACGTCTTCAGAGTCGGTGACCGCATAACACTCGATATCCTTGTCGTAAATGTTTTTCTGAGAAATGACGATCGAGAACTTCTCGTCTTTTCCGATACAGATATCTTCCCCAAGTTCAGCGGTATGATAGCCGGCATAGGTATCTTCGTTTGTGTGTGTTGCAAGCAGTTGCCCGTCATCAGGAAGATCTTTGACCTTTCTGTAGACTTTGATCGTCGTCCTGGTGTTCGCTGCGGTCGTGTAGTAGCCGACTTTTTTTATCTCTTCATCTTCTTTCGCTATATAAATGTTGCCGTATTCGACTTTTTTTCTGTCGCCATTGTCAAACAGGTATGAGTCGGGGCAGGTCCCATCATACTGATATATGCGAAGATCTTCTGATGGTTCAACAAAAAACTGGACACATTCCTGGCTTGCCAGCACCTTATCTTCATATGACAGCCAGAAGTATCCCTTATCTCCATATACTTCTCCCCAACTGTTTTTTATCAGCCAGGCGCCGTCGTTTTGCGGCAGCGGTTTTGTTGGATCCGGATCATCGCTTCCATCAACAAAATATTCTCTTGAGAAATTATCGTCCCAGCCGACGATCGTGACGGCGTGGTTTGCGTATTCTTTTTCGTTGTAGCAGTAATAGGCGTGCGTCTTGTGATTATAGTAAATATTGGAATCAAGCGTGCCTATGGCGAAATAACTTGCAGCCACAGCACCGTTGTTGTACAGCGCTTCTTTTATAGATCTGATGTCGCTGCCCAGCATCATGTCTGAACCCGTCAGATAGTATTCGCTTTCCTTGAAGCACTTGTCGTTATAATTGCTTCCATATGTGTTTTCAAGAAGCTCTTCAAAACGTTCCAGCGAATACTTTTTCTGATCAAGAATGCTGTATGGCATTTTGTTTTCACTTACAGCGCCAATGCCCTGTGCCAGCATAATGTTGGAAATAAAGAAATTTCCGCCTGTTTGAAACAGACTGCTTCCAATATCTTCGTCCCAGTTGCAGAAGCCATCTTTCGTTATAAGATCCAGTTTATCTTCAACATCCAGATTATGATAGGCAAAAAAGGCTAGTTGAAGTTCCGAAAGATCCAGTTCTGTCTGTGTTTTTTCATAATAGGTGCTTTCTGCTGAAGCCATTGACGCAAAGCTCCAGCATGTGCCATAGTTCCCCTGATCTTTGATCGGGCTCAGGTGGACCGTATAGGAAGAAGGCAGTACTTCTTCGCTGCCGGCACCCCTTGTGCGAAGCTGCGGTTGTCTTTCAACCAGCAGATATTCCTTGTTGATGAAATCATCCGGTATATAGCCAAGGCTGAAAGAAGGCTCTTCCGTCTCTTCTGAAGATCCTTCTTCAGTGCTTTCTTCGCTTTGCTTTTCCGAATTTTCTGTTTCGTCTTCCTTCTCGTTTTCAAAAGGAAGCGTTTCACTTATCGGATTTTCTTCTGTGGGATCTGTGTCGTTTTCTTCCGCCGCTATAGTTGCAGGAGAGAATAAAGAAAAGACTATCAGAGCAGACATCAGCAGAGATATGATTTTATTCTGTTTTTTCATAACGGTCCCCTTTGTTGTTTTAATTATACTGTGGTTTATGTTTGCTTCAGACGATTTTTGACAGCCACTTGCCGTCTTTTTCATAGTAGATTATTTCGCTCAGATCTTCAGACTCCATAACCTTAAGGATCCTCTTGAGATCCAGGGAGAGTTTGTATTTGTTAAGATCTGCTCTGTTTATCCAGAACACTTCTCCTTCTTTGGAAGATCTGATCTTTCCGGAAAACCTGTCGGTCTTATAGTACAGCATGATGTACCTGTCTTCATCCCTGGTCTTGAATTCTTCTATTCCGCAAAGGACAGGTTTTCTTATCGTGAGTCCGGTTTCCTCTTTAACTTCTCTGATCACCGAATCATGGAAGTTTTCGTCTTTTTCTACATGACCCCCGGGAAAAGTCAGCCCCGGCCAGTCTTTTTTCTTGCGATCTATCACCAGTATCCTGTCTTCTTTATATATCAGACAGATGTTTGTGATTATGCATTTCTGAATCCTTCTCATAGGAAAATTATCTAATACTTTACGCTCTTCTTCAATCCGGTCTTTATGATCCTATCTAAGCGGCAAGAAGACCTCAACCGAAGCGTTGTCGATCTTGAAGGAGTAGACTTCATCTTTCTTGGCAAGATCAACACCTCCGCTTTTTGAATCATCT
Organism: Erysipelotrichaceae bacterium; assembly: GCA_017511325.1. The sequence goes on along the minus strand of JAFWKS010000089.1, from coordinate 10,623 downwards.
CTCCTGCTGCGAACCGGGTCCTGGGCAAACAGATACAGTTTGAGAATGTGACCTTCTTCAAGCTTGTATTCACATGGCGTCATCACGATCTTATAATCGCTGTATTCGCCTTTTCTGGCGGTATGCCATTTTGTATCCAGAGTCGGATTTTTTTCTGCTTCCGGATCCAGCAGATCCATCCAGCCATAGGCAAAGGCTTTGCAGTAAGTGTAAGACTTCACAAACTCCTTGATCTTTCCCGGTTCGTGTCCTTCGCCGAATTCATAGGTACCAGTCGTTTTGACCGGGATGCGTTCGGCATAGTCTTCATTTACCATATAAGCCTCAAATGCGCTTCCCTCTTTCGTTTCATCCATAAGAATAGCTGTAACCATCAGATTATCCTTGTCTGTATCCTCGCTTGAAAGACGGACATGTATCTCTGGAATACCCGATATAACAGCGTTTTCCTGCAACGGTATTTCATAGACAGCTGCTTCTTCATTGTCAAGATCACGATAATATCCGTCCCTTGCAAAAGTTTCGTCTGCGATCGCCTTGGCAGCATCATCCAGATTCCTGGATTGGATCAGGTATTCACCAGCTTGTCCTTCAGGCCTGTATGAAGTCAGCTCTAGATCTTCCCAGGCTTCTCTATACGAAAACAGGGCATCGACGTTGCTTTGAACGCTGATCTCTGGAAGTTTCTCTATGCCATTGTCGACATCGTACAGATAGTGACATAGCCATTTATTCACCATTTCATCAAAAAGCGTATCATTGATCATTTTGCCGAAGAGATGGTTGTGACCGTCCTGGTGCAGGATGACTTTGACGTTCTGTTTAGCCTTCTTGAAAGCCTGATACATCAGGTAGCTCTGAGTCGTCGTGACGTTGAAATCGTTTAGTCCGTGAACGATCAGCGCACTGCAGTTTATCTTTTCATAAGCTCTTGAATAATCTAAAGCCGCCCAGGTCTCATCATAATTGCCATTGGCTTTTTCTTCATCGGCCTTCTGTTGTCTTAACCAGGCGATATAGTCCAGGTCCGGTATCAGCCAGGCATCGTCTTTGAACGCCGATGCGCCATTCATGGCGGAGAGGGTCTCTGTATAATGCGGGTATGCAGTAGTCGCCACGCCCTGGGAGTTGGTATATTCATACCAGTTGGCTATCCCTGCAACCGGGATGATCGTCTTAAGACCTTCAACACCTGTAGTCGCAACTTCATAAGGCAGCGTTCCGCCATAGGAACCACCAGTCATCGCAACGTTGCCATTGCACCACTCGGCCTTGATCTCAATGCTGTTTTCTTTATCAGTGAAAGCTCTTCTGTTTCCGGTCAGCCATTCAATGACTGCCTTGTGGCCGTCTCTTTCCAGGTCAGTCCCGCACAGCATATAACCTTCTGAACCGTAGGTACCGATCCCTCCACTGAGAACGATCGCAAAACCGCGGATCAGATAGTAATCATAGAGATTCATTGAATAATAGCCCGCTTGATCTGTTTCCGGAACTTTATAGATCCACTCCGACTGATCGGCTTTTAAAGCAGCTGTCAAAGTATCGCTTGATCCAAGACTCTCTCTTTTCGCACCTGATCTGTAGAGTTTTGTTTTGTCAAAAGTGTCTTCACCGAAAGCGGATTCCAGCAGAGCATCCATATTATTTACAGTACCGGTCGTATAGGGCGTCGGATCATAGATCGCAGCTGCTTTATATTTCCCCTGTGCAGCGCTTTTCGGAAGCTGGATAAATACCTTTTCCAGATCGTCCTTGCCGTCTGCGTCGGTGTCATGATCGGTCTCGACATAGACACAGAAGCGCAGGATATCGCTTTCCTTGTTGTCGACAGATGGAGCAGAATAGGTCAGCATCGGAAGCGCCATACCTTCCTCGATCTTAAGTCTGCCGTCATATTTCCTGTTTGCTGATTCGTTTGTCATCCCTGCACAGGCCGATAAGGTCAACATCATCAGCATCAATATAGTTGCTTTGGTTGTCTTTATGAATCTCATATGCTTTTCTCCTCGTATATTAGTGATTAAGGTCTTTGCTTGTTTTTGTTTGAGTATGTCATCTGTTTCAAATATGATTTTCTTTATTTTTTGCAGATCTTCTGATATTTAATATGATAGCGTTTTTTCAGGAAAAATACTCTCGAGAGACAATAACATGATACTTGGATTGATATATTAAAAATCATTCTGCGATCTTTTAAATAATCTGAATTATTTAAAGGAAAAATACTTGAAAAATGCCTGTTTTCTGCATAAAAACGTGGACATTTTTCAATGTTGAAAACTCTTACATAATCATGCACCATGTTGTTGCTGATAATGTGGGAAAAAGCGAAAAACTTCGTTTCAACGAACAAACATGGTACATGAATTTCCACATCCACATTTTGCGATATTCCACAGCTTGTTGAAAGGTGGAAAAACATAGATAATCCTTTATTTAAAGGGTTTTTTAAAGGTTCTCCTTGTTGAAACGGTCGTGGATAAAATGAGATTTTCCACTTCTTTCCACTGTTGAAAACGTTGTGGAAAACTTATGCACCTTTTCTCCACAAATTAATTTTGTGGAGAAATGTGGAAAACTAATGGAAAGCCTTTGTTTAGGGGGTGTTTATCAGGTTTTGATTGTGGATTGTGGAAAACTTTGAAAAAATCGGCTAAAAAATGTGGAAAAATGATGATATTATATCTTTACCTTTATAGGTGATGGGAAATGACTACGATTGATTTTTACTTGAATGATCTATGGTCTAAAACTATGAAAAACATAGTAGGTACCGGCCAGGTTCCGGAGACCATTCTTCCATATTATGATTCAAAACTGGTTTCGATCGGTGATGATGAAGCGGTAGTGACTGTACCGTCTTTTATCAATTATTCGATCATGGGACAGAATGTCTCTTTGATCGAGAACTGTTTTGAAGAAGTACTTGGAAAGCGTCTCAAGATCAGGATCGTTCAACAGGAAGACTACAACTCCTATTCTTTACCTTCCAAAGAATTCAAGAGCGATTTTCTTTCCAGAGAGATCGATCCTAACCAGACATTTGCCAATTTCGTCGTCGGGCGTTCTAATGCACAGGCCCAGGTTGCAGCCATGACCTGCGCATCGAACCCGGGGATCGTTTTTAATCCTTTATTTATATATGGCAATTCAGGTCTGGGCAAGACCCACCTTTTGAATGCGATCGGCAACCAGATCATGACCCTCTATCCTAAAAAGAAGATCGGTTTTACCAGTGGTATCGAATTTGTGGAAGGTGTTCACAAAGCCGCCCAGGAAAACCGTTTTGATGAATTCAAGGAAGTCTTCCAGGATCTCGATGTTTTACTGGTCGATGATGTGCAGTTTATTGCCAACCGTCCAAAGACTCACGAACTCTTCTTTACTGTCTTCAATTCTTTAGTCAATAACAAGAAACAGATCTGTATCACTTCAGACCGTACACCCGACGAGATCAAGGGCCTTGAAGACCGCATCATCTCCAGATTCAATCAAGGTCTCAATGTCAACATCGAAGCGCCGGAATATGAAACATCCATCAATATTTTAAAGATGAAGATCGCCAACAGTTCCAATTCCAACGGCCTTGAGATCGACGATGAAGTCCTCAATTATCTGGCGACCAACTTCTCTCAGGATGTCAGGAGCCTTGAAGGCGCTGTAAACAGGCTGTTATTCTATTCGATCAATTTTCCTTTAAACAACGACAGAGATCACATATCTCTGAAACTCTGTGTCGAGGCATTCAAAGACCAGATAAAGGAAAACAAGCACGAATTAGCTATTTCATCGGTACGTAAGGCGGTATGTGATTACTACAACCTCACTAAACAACAGATCACATCCGCCAACCGTACCAAGAACATCTCCAATGCCAGACAGATCGCCATGTATCTTTGCCGCAAACTGCTTGATGCGACATATGACGACATAGGCAAGGAGTTTGGCGGCAGGGATCATTCAACGGTCATGACCTCCTGTGAAAATGTGGAAAGAAAGATCAAGACTGATCCTCTCTATCTCAAGGCGATCAACGAGATCGAGTCCAAGATCAAGCAGTAACTAACGATTATTCCACTCTGTAAAAGTGTTAAAATAGTTATATAAATAAAGACTTTTCAGAAGTTTTCCACAATTTTAAACAAGCTAATAATAGTAAGTCTAATAAATCAATAAAAGGAGGCCCACATGAATTTCAGGATCGCTAAAAAAGAATTTCTCGATGCGTTATCTCTTTGTTCAAGAGCTATCTCATCCACCACACCTTTACCTGCCTTGTCAGGAATAAAGTTTTCGGTAACAGAAAATTCTTTAACGATGGTAGCTTCCGATTCCAATATCTCTATCAAGACTTCTATTAATAACAACGACAATTCAACATTAGTCATCAATGAGACTGGTGAAGTTATCCTTGAGGCTAAGTATATTTTGGAAATTGTAAGAAAGATCGACGGCGATTTTGTCGGAGTTGAAACGATCGATGGTACTCTGATCAAGATCTTTGGCGGTAATTCAGAATTCAAAGTCAACGGCAGAGATGCTGAAGATTATCCTAATATCAATTTCGAGATAAGAGACAATCAGCCATTCAAACTGGAGACTACCTTGTTCAACCAGATCATCGACGAGACTTCCTTTGCCTGCTCGGACAAGGAAACAAGACCTGTTTTGACCGGTGTCAACTTCAAAGCCGCCAACAATAAACTGTTTGCGAATGCTACAGATTCTTACCGTCTGGCCTCAAAGACTATCGATATCGATACTGATCTTAATTTTGATATCACTGTTCCATCTAAATATCTCAATGAGATCTATCATTCTATTTCTTCGGAAAAGGAAGTCACGATCGCGATCGATACTCAGAAGATCTCCTTCATATTCGGCAACACGATCATCGAGACAAGACTTCTGGATGACGAGTTCCCTGATACAAACAGGCTTATCCCGGCCAACTTTACACAGAAACTGATCGTTTCTTCCAGGGAGATGATAAATGCGATCGAAAGGACACTGTTCATCAAAGCTGACGGCAAAAACACCATCAAGATGAAGATCGATTCTGACAAGATCGAACTTACTTCCACGAATCAGAACATGCTTTCATCATTTGAAACGATCAAAGTCATCTCTTATGAAGGAAATCCTTTAGAGATATCATGCTCAGGAAAATATCTTCAGGATGCGATCAAGGCTATCGGTTCTGATGAGATAGCGATAAACTTCTCCGGCGATCTTAAACCAATGGTCGTCCAGAAAGATGGAGATAATTCTTTGATCCAGCTGATCTCTCCGGTCAGAACTTATAAATAAAAATATCCAAAATCGAAAATAAGACAAAAAGAACCCGTTTTAAGACGAGTTCTTTATTTTATTAGGTGTATCACGTACTTTTCGTAATCCTCCAAATATGGAAAGATAAGGCCAAAAATGTTATAATTTAAAGGAATATGGCCTTAATTAAAGATATCAAGATCGAAAGTGAATTCATCACTCTCGGACAGTTTTTAAAGGTAGCAGACATCATATCTTCCGGCGGTGAAGCCAAGTCTTTTTTAGCTGCAAATAAAGTTCTTATTAATAAGGAAGAAGACAGACGCAGAGGCAGGAAACTATATAAAGACGATATTGTTGAAATAGATAGGAAGCAATACAGGATATGTATATAAAGAGCTTAGGTTTATCAAATTATCGCAACTATTCAAGAAAAACTGTCAATTTTGACCGCCGCCTTAATATCATTGTCGGAAAAAACGGGACTGGAAAGACGAATATTCTTGAAAGCATCATCTTTGTATCAAATACAAAGTCTTTCAGGACCAATAATGACCGCGATCTCATCAAAAAAGGGGAAGAATTCGCACGCATCGATCTCAATACCAATAAAGAGAGCTACAGGGTTGTTATCAATAAGAGAAACAAATCCTTATATATAAACAACAATCTGATAAACAGAAGTTCACAGTTTATCGGCAAGATCAATGCGATCCTTTTTAAACCGAGTGATCTTGAACTGTTTACACAATCACCATCCGAAAGAAGGAAACTGCTGGATATCGAGATCAGCAAGATCTCTCCAAGATATATCCAGTCTCTTTTGAACTACAATTCCCTGCTTAAAGATAAGAACAGGCTGCTTAAAGAAGAAAAGATCGATGAAGTCCTGTTTGATGTCTTTAATGAATCGATGGTCCCGATGATCAAGACGATAATCGCAGAAAGAGAAAGATTCTTTGAAGCGATAAACAAATATATCAATCCGATATACAGAATGATCTCCGGCAGGGACAGTAAGATAAAGGTCTCATATAAAAAGTGCTCTGAGATCGAATTCGTCGAAGATGAACTGAAGAAATCAAAAGACAGAGACTACTACTACCATTATGCGACCTATGGCCCGCATCATGATGATTATACCTTCAGCATGGACGGCTACGATATAAACTCCATCGCTTCGCAAGGACAAAAAAGGATGGTACTGATCGCTTTCAAATTCGCCCTGGTGAAATACGTACAGAACGAGATCCTGTCAACACCGATTGTCCTGCTGGATGATATCCTGTCAGAACTTGATAAGGACAACCAGGAAAGACTGCTGAATTCGATCCCTGATAATACCCAGATAATCATCACCAATACAGATATCAATAATTTAAAGATAGATAAAGAATACAGACTGATTGAACTAAAGGAGGAAGAGGATGTCTAATACAAGCATTAATCATGACAATTATACTTCCGATGATATTCAGGTTCTGGAAGGACTTGAAGCGGTCAGAAAAAGACCTGGTATGTATATCGGTACGACATCGTCTACCGGTCTGCACCACCTGGTCTGGGAAATAATCGACAACTCCGTGGATGAAGCTTTGGCCGGATATGCCCACAACATTGAAGTCAGCGTAGATTCTGGCGATGTCGTGACAGTCAAGGATGATGGCCGTGGCATGCCTACAGAGATCCACCCGAAGACCGGTGTCTCAACAGTCGAGACTATTTTCACCGTGCTTCATGCGGGCGGCAAGTTTGGTGGCGGTGCCTACAAGGTATCAGGTGGTCTGCATGGTGTCGGTGCCTCAGTCGTCAATGCACTTTCAGAATGGCTCGAAGTCACGATCCATAAAAACGGCAGGATATATTTCATCAGATTCATCAACGGCGGCAAAGTCGACCAGCCTTTAAAAGAGATCGGTACCTGCGATCAGAAAGAAACAGGCTCGATCGTCAGATTCAAAGCTGATCCGCAGATCTTCAAAGAAGGAACGATCTATGACTATAAGACCATGTTTGACCGTATCAGACAGATGGCCTTTTTGAACAAAGGCATCAATCTTGTGTTCAACTGGGAAAAGGACGATGAAAACAAAGGCAGCAATTCCTTCTGCTACGAAGGCGGCATCAAGGAGTATGTCGAGTTCTTGGACCGCAATGAAAACAAACTGTTTGAAGATGTCTTGTATTGCGATGGCATGGATAAGAAGACTTCGATCGCTGTAGAAATAGCTTTGCAGTATAACTCTTCTTATTCAGAAAAAGTCTATTCTTTCTGCAACAACATCTTCACACCGGATGGCGGTATGCATCTGGATGGTTTCAGGCAGACTCTTTCCAGAGTGATCAACGCCTACGCTAAAGACAACAACATCATCAAGAAGGATGATCCTAACCTGACCAACGATGATCTAAAGGAAGGATTGACGGCGATCGTTTCCGTCAAACATCCGGATCCACAATATGAAGGACAGACCAAGGGAAAGCTTGGAAACGCAGAAGTAAGACCGGTAGTCAACACCATCTTTGGTGACTTCCTTAAACGCTATCTTCTGGAAAATCCCGATGTTGCCAAGATCATCATCGAGAAAGCCAAATCTGCTTCTGAAGCCAGACTGGCAGCACAGAAGGCCAGAGAAAGCGTCAGAAGAAAAGATGACTTCGGTTCAGGAAATCTTCCGACAAAACTTAAAGACTGTGCATCCAGAGATGCATCGATCTGCGAGATATACATCGTCGAGGGTAATTCCGCCGGCGGTTCTGCACAGCAGGGCCGGGATTCCAACTTCCAGGCTGTTCTGCCTTTAAGAGGAAAGATCCTCAATGTTGAAAAGGCCAGGATGCACAAGATCTTTGATAACGCCGAGATCAGGATGATGATCCAGGCTTTTGGATGCGGTTTTGGTGATGAAATCGATGTCTCTAAACTCAGATATCACAAGATCGTAATCATGACCGATGCCGATGTCGATGGTCAGCATATCTCTACATTGATGCTGACATTCCTGTACAGATATTTCAAACCGCTCATCGAAGAAGGCTATGTATATATCGCCATGCCGCCTCTATATAAACTGTTCAAGGGACAAAAGACTCTCAGATACTGTTATTCCGATGAAGAACTGGAGCTGGCAAAAAGAGACTTCGGTGATGAGAAATATGATATTCAAAGATACAAAGGTCTGGGTGAAATGGATGCTTCTCAGCTTTGGGAAACGACTCTGGATCCGGAACACCGCACCCTTAAAAGAGTTACGATCAAGGATGCGATCGATGCCGATCAGGTCTTCTCGATGCTGATGGGCGATGAAGTAGAACCACGAAAGAACTTCATCGTTGAGAATGCTCACTTCGCCAAGAATCTGGATATATAGGAGGTACTCATGGAAGAATTAGATAATCGCTTTTTCAATCATGGCAACATGAAAGAAGTCAATATCTCTTCAGAAATGAGAGAAGACTTCCTCAGTTATTCGATGTCCGTAATCATCGATAGAGCTCTGCCTGATGTAAGAGATGGTATGAAACCGGTACATCGTCGTGTCTTATGGGCGATGTATGATGCAGGCTTCCTGCCTGATAAACCGCATGTAAAATCCGCAAACATCGTCGGTGAAGTCATGGGTAAATATCACCCGCACGGCGATACGGCGATCTACGATACGATGGTCAGGATGGCTCAGCCGTTCTCATACCGTTACCCGCTGGTCGATGGACATGGAAACTTCGGTTCACTTGACGGCGATGGTGCAGCAGCCATGCGTTATACCGAAGCCCGTATGTCTAAGATCTCACTTGAACTTCTGCAGGATATCAAGAAAGAGACCGTCGACTGGAAGGATAACTATGATGCAAGACATAAGGAACCGGTCGCTTTACCTAGCCGTTTCCCGAATCTTCTGGTAAACGGTTCAATGGGCATCGCGGTAGGTATGGCTACCAACATGCCGACCCACAATTTAGGTGAATGTATCGACGGCATATTTGCCGTCATGGATAATCCGGATATCTCAACTATCGAACTGATGGAAAAGATACCGGGACCTGATTTTCCAACCGGAGGCTATATCGTTGGCCGATCAGGTATAAGACAGGCCTACGAGACCGGCCGTGGTTCGATCATCGTCAGATCAAAAGTCGACGTTGAAGACTTGCCGCAGGGCAAGCACAAGATCATCATCAAGGAGATACCTTACGCCTTGAACAAACTGATGATGTATGAAAAGATCCATCAGCTCGCCAAGGAAAAGATCATCGATGGTATTTCCGATATGAAGGATCTGTCCAACGATCGTAACGGCATCAGGATCGAGATAGAACTTAAGAAAGATGTACAGCCGGAAGTCGTACTCAATCAGCTTTACAAGCTCACACCGGTCCAGTCTTCCTTCGGCATCAATAACAACGTCCTGGTCGGAAACAGACCAATGCTGCTGTCGCTTAAGGAGATCATAAACTACTATATCGATCATCAGATCAGCGTCATCAGAAGAAGGACACAGTATGATCTTAATGAAGATGAGAAACGCGCTCACGTCCTGGAAGGTCTCAAGATCGCTACCGACAATATCGACCGTGTAGTCAGCATCATCAGAAATTCCAAAGACGATGATGAAGCATTGATGAAACTGAATGAAGAATTCGGCATCGACGATATTCAGGGCAAGGCTATTCTGGACATGCAGTTAAGAAGACTCACAGGTCTTTCCAGAGAAAAGATCGCCAACGAATTGAATGAACTGTATCTTGAGATCGAAGATCTGAAAGATATCCTGGCCAACCACTCAAGAGTCGTTCAGATCATCAAAGATGAACTTACTGTCATCAAGGAAAAATACAACGACAAGAGAAGGACTGAGATCATTGATGGTGAGATCTCCATGGAAGATGAAGATCTGATACCGGTCGATGATGTCATCATCTCTTTGAGCAACAACGGCTATATCAAGCGTCTGCCGATTGATACCTACAAGCTGCAGAACCGCGGTGGCAGAGGTGTCAAAGGCATGAGCCTTAACGAAGACGATGTCGTTGATCAAAACGTCACGATGTCGACACATGACTTCCTGTTGATCTTTACCAATAAAGGCAAGGTATACCGCATCAAAGGCTTCAATATTCCTGAAGCTTCAAGAAATGCCAAAGGTATACCGATGATCAATATCATAAACATTGAGAAAGATGAGAAAGTCAAAGCTCTGGTACCGATCGACCGTGAATGGGAAGTCAAGGGATTCCTCTTCTTTGTGACCAGGAACGGCTTAGTCAAAAGAGTTCCAGCCGCTGAGTTTGAATCGATCAGACAAAACGGCAAGATCGCTATCTCCTTGAAGGAAGGCGATGAACTCGTCT
>JAFWKS010000088.1 GCA_017511325.1 Erysipelotrichaceae bacterium | reverse complement strand
TGACGGTTGAAAGACGATGGGCTACCATCACCACAGTTGAATTCAGCTTAAGGATGCTTTCCAGTACTTCCTTCTAGGTAATATTATCCAAAGCCGAAGTCGCTTCATCAAGAATCAGGACTTTCGGTTTTCTGATCAGGGCTCTGGCCAGAAGCAGCTGCTGACGCTGCCCACCTGAAAAGCCGCTGGAATGTGATTGCGAGATTTCAGTGTTAAGTCCCAATGGAAGATTGGCTACATATTCGGCTATGCAGGCCTTTCTTAAGCCATCCCAGACTATTTCTTCATTTACTTCTTCAAAGCAGCCGAAGGTGACGTTGTCATAGATCGTTCCCGGGAAGAGTTTGGAGAACTGGAATACCGAACCGATCTTCTGGCGCAGTGAACGCTGATTGAGGTTCGAGCTGTCCCTATCGTCGTAATAGATCACACCTGAATCCGGGCTTTCCATGCCCATGATGATCTTGAGCAGCGTGCTCTTTCCGCAGCCCGATTCACCGACCAGGGCCACTTTTTCCCCGGATCTGATATTGAGTGATACACCATCCAGACAAGGAGGCTGGTTAGGATCGTAGCTGAAACGGATGTTTTCTACTCTGATATTGCCTTTTAGGGATGAAACATATTCTTTTTGCGCATTTTTTGTCGTTTCATAGGCGAAGATCGGCGCAATGGAATCGGCCATCGTCTGCATCCTGAAGACGTTGCCCATCGTACCGATCAGAGAGTTCACGACTCCAAGCACCATTGAGAACGATGAGGCAAAGACCATGTAGTCTTCCCTGGTGAGGTCCGCAAATACTGTCGTCGACATCAGCGTGACCGTAGTGATCGTCGACAATGCCGATACGATCAGGCCCTGATAGCGAAGCAGGAAAGGCTTGCTGTAATTGTTGTGCAGGATGCGGCGATACATGTCTGCCCACTTGGCATAGATCTTCTTTTCCACACCCAGGCTCTTTATCTTCATGATGCCCTTGATCGCCGAATAGAAGAAACTGTCCGACTCCATGGACAGGGCCACCGTTTCTTTACTGATGGCAGCATCATTGAAGGAAGTGATGATCGAGAAGACAAGACGGATGATCGTAAAGATCAAAGCCGGCTTGAACAGATCAGCTGATATGCCCTTCATCTGAATCAGATAGGCGCCGGAGAACGAGAAGTTCAAAAGGATATCCAGGAAGATGTTGACGATCGAAGAAGTCAGGTTGTTGCACTGCGAGATCCTTTTTGAGATCTTTCCTGAAGAGTTGTCCGAGAAGAATGCCCGAGGCAGCTCGAGGATCTTGGCCATGACGATGCCCTGGATCTTGATCGAAATCCTGTTTCTGATGCCTGAGAGAAGTTTTGACTTCAATACGGAAATGGTCGTATTAACGATGCTCAGACTTAAGAAAAGTCCGAACATGATCCTGAACATGGAAAGCTGTCCGGCAGGATCCTTAAGATAGACGTTATAGATCCACTGGTTGATCCTTGGAAGCCCAAGTCCCACGCCGGTCATGATGGCGCTTGATCCAAGCAACTTTACGACATCGTGGAAAGTCAGATAGCGGAAGATCGAGATGATGAAAGTAACCAGGACCGATTTATGCCATCGCAAAGGCTGCGTAAAGACGTAGCACACTTTCTTCTTTGTCCTGATGAAGTATTTTGAACACCAGCCGTTCTTGCCGGTGCTCGCATCATGCCAGCGATAGCCGCCGATCGTCGGTCTAAGCACATATGGCTTGTCCTTGTTATCGAAACACAGGATATACTGAGTCCTGTCTGAGGCTTCAGAAACAAGGTCATCCGCCTTGCGGTACATGATGCCCGCTGCTTCCATGAGCCTTGTGACAAGATCATCGATGGAATAGAAGCCATAGACCCTGGATGAAGAGATGTTGAAGCAGTCAAGAATGTAAAGCAAAGCGCTCTGAACATCGTTCAGACTTATCTCCTTGGACTCGATCTGCCTGTCATGAAGCAATGCATCATCCGCAAGTCTCTCAAGAGTCCTGTCATTTTTTTCTTTGCGCTTGATCAGCTCGGAATTTATACTCATTGTGAACTCACCAGTTTCGTATACAGTCCATCAAGAGCGTAAAGCTCTTTATGGGTACCCTGTTCCACGATCCTGCCTTTATTCATGACATAGATCCTGTCACAGTCAACGATCGTCGAAAGACGATGGGCAACGATTATGCAGGTCGTTCCCCTCTCTCTTATCGATCTTATTACCTTATCTTCCGTCAAGGCATCAAGAGCCGAAGTGAATTCATCAAGGAAAAGCACCGTCGGTTCATGGGCGAGCGCTCTAGCCAGTTCAAGGCGCTGGATCTCACCGCCGGAAAAGTTCAAACCATTCTCCTGGATCTTGACGTTGTAGCCGTTCTTATCGGAAATGATGCGTTCATGGATCTGGGCATCTCTGGCTGCCAGGATGACCTCGAAGTCCTCGATCGTCTCATCCCACATCTGGATATTCGCATAGACGCTGTCATCAAAGGTGACGGCTTCCTGATCGACAGTCACGATCGAAGAATGGAAGACCGTATCAGGGATCTCATCACGTCTATGTCCGTCATACAATACTTCGCCGCCCTGTGCTTCATAAAGGCCGGCCATTATCTTCAACAAAGTGCTCTTGCCGCAGCCTGTACCGCCGACCAGGGCGATCATCTGGCCTTTCTTGACTTCCAAAGAAACACCATCAAGTGCGAGGTCATCACCCTTGTTGTAGCGGTATGAAACATCCTTTACGCTGATGTCACCGCTCAGCTTTTCGTATTCAACGCCCTTTTCCAAAGGGATCTGCTTTGGTGAAGGACGGTTCATGATGTCGTTTACTCTTTCGATATTGGTGCGCATCACCTGCATCGCGTTCATTGAACTAAGGGCACTGCTCAAAGAGCTTCGCATGTTGTTGAAGACATTCATGAACAGCGACATCGTGCCTAAGGTCAGACGTCCCATGCCGATAAAATAGACACCCACGAAAAGGCGCACCGCCTGGATCAGAAAGGAATGGACGCTGTCAACGACCGACGTGATTCTGCTTATTCTTTGTGAACCGCGCTCACTGTCCTTGCCCTGCAGCAAAGAGCTGTACCAGGCATTATAGAAATCTTTCTCGGATCCGGTAGATCTGATCGTTTCGATCATGTTCATGCCGTTTAACACTGAAGAATTGAGTTCATTTGAACTTGAAGCATTGGAACGGGATATGATCGCATTCTTTTCCTGCAGTTTCAAAATGATCGCAAAGTTTATCAGTTCGATGCTTAAACACAGCATCGTGATCGTCTTGTCATAGGAGAACAGAAAGAAGAAATAGAAGATCGTCATCATCGTATTGATCATACGCGGGACCAGCGATTTCATGATCGACTGTTCAAGTTTCTCATTGCTGTCGAGCCTGCCCATCAGTTCTCCTGCCGAATACTGTTCAAAGAAACTGAGCGGCAATGAAAGCATCTTCTTGATCATCCTGCTGCTTGAAAGCGCCGTCATCCTGCGGGAAGTCTCGTTGACGACCCTGTTTTTACTGATCTGAAAGAACAGGCTCAGGATCGTTCCAAGATAAAGTATGAAAGTGAAGACCGCCGCAAAACCCTTGCGCATTGAATTCATTTCCGATGCGCTGGTCATAGTGCTGTATTCTTCGACTACTTCCCTGATCCAGCCGTTATCGGCAATGATGCTGTCCATGAAAAGTTTCATGCCTTCAGACATCTTCATATCGAGCCAGATACAGATCAAAGTCAAAGCGACCATCGCAATGATCGGTTTGATTATCGGTGTGATCCTGTCCTTGATCAGAGAATACATCGATTCCTTTTTGCCGTCAGCCACAAAATCAGGGCCTTTTGCAAAACTCAGGACTGTTGAGCCGAAATGTTTCTTAAAGAAATCAAGCGGAGTCTTGTATTCACCCTTGGCAGGATCGACCACTTTGACATTATCTGCACTGAATCCGGTAACGATCACGTAATAGCGCTTTCTCCAGCGCACGATCACCGGCAGTTTCTCTTTTCTTAATTCTTCGATACTTTCGCTTTTGATGTCACATAAAAGGCCGTATCTTTCCGCAGCGGCTTTCAGCTGTTCCGGATTTGAACCATTTCTTGAAGCGATGCACACTTCCCGCAGTTCATCCATCGATACGTACTTCTTGTAGTAACCCAGGATCATGAACAGTGCCGTAGCACCGTTTTCTCCCGGGGTCATCTGGATGCGAATTGGAATCTTCATTCTATGTCTTGATTATATCACCTGTTCATATCCTCATTTCGTATTCGTGAAAAATATATGTTTGCCTTGCAAAAGCATCAGACAATTAGACTTTTAAAACATTTATCTCTATTAGGTTTATGTATAAAAAGAGCACCTTTTTTAAAGGTGCCCGTATCATCATCTGTTATGATCATCTAAACAATGAGAAAGTTAAAAAGATCGTGGAAAGAAGTGAAGCTATCAAAGATACGACCGTGATCTGAGTGTTGATCGATGGACCGGCAGTATCCTTGAACGGATCACCGACTGTATCACCGACAACTGCCGCTTTATGAGCTTCAGAGCCTTTGCCCCCTTCATGTCCTGATTCGACATACTTTTTGGCGTTGTCCCAAAGGCCACCGGCATTGGACATGAACAAGGCAAGCAACAGACCGCTGACGATGTTTCCGACCAGGAAGCCGGCTATTGCGGATACACCACCGATAAAGCCGACGATAATCGTTGAAATGATCGCCACTGCGCCAGCCGGGATCAGTTCCCTGATGGCGCCGTCTGCAGCGATCTCGATGCAGCGCTTATAATCAGGATCTCCTTCACCTTCCTTTAAGCCCGGGATCTCTTTGAACTGGCGGTGGATCTCAGCGACCATGCGTTGAGCATTGCGGTCTACCCCCAGCATCAAGATCGCCGAAAAGACAGCCGGGATGGCAGCTCCTGTAAGCATGCCGAAGAATACCAGCGGATCCATCACATCAAAACCGCTCACACCTTCTACGCCAAGGCTTGATGCGGCGCTGTTTACTTCACTCATGAACGTACCAAGCAAGGCGATGACTGTAAGTCC
Source organism: Erysipelotrichaceae bacterium (assembly GCA_017511325.1). The sequence continues at coordinate 2,009 of JAFWKS010000088.1, read as the reverse complement.
GGCAGCTGAGATCGAAAAGCCTTTGGTCACAGCCTTGACGGTGTTTCCTGCACTGTCCAGTTCATCTGTTATCTCCAGCACCTCATCGCCCAACGAGCCCATTTCTGCCAGACCTCTGGCATTATCGACGATCGGACCATAGGCATCGTTGGAAACGATCATACCTACGATCGACAGCATTCCTACAGCTGCCATTGAGATGCCAAACAGCGCGTATTCATTGCTGCAGGCAGGATCGATGTTCTGACAAAGACGATAGGATATCAAGGTGGAGATACCGGTACCGATCATGGCCGGCATCGTTGAAAGGAAACCGTAAGAGATACCGGAAAGGATCGTGAAAGCCGGCCCGGTAGCAGAAGCTTTAGCTACGTTGTGGACAGGTCTTTTGGAATCATCAGTAAAGTAGTCGGTAGTGACACCGATTATGACTCCTACGATCAGACCCAACACACAGGATGCCCAGATCTCAAAACGGAAATCGAATACGACCGTAGCTATGCCGGTAAGAAAGGCATAGATCCCGGTAGTCACATACGTTGAAGAATTGAGTGCTTTTGTCGGATTGCCGTTCTTGCCGATCCTGGCCGTCATGACGCCGAGGATCGAAGCCAGCAGGCCCAGACCTGCATAGCAGAAAACAGTCGCAACATTGTTGCTGAAGGACGAGATCCGATCAAGACTGGCAGCGATGACAATGGAAGCAGCAAGGGCTGCGACATTGGAATCGAACAGATCAGCACCCATGCCCGCAACATCACCGACGTTGTCTCCGACGTTATCAGCGATGACAGCCGGGTTGCGCGGATCATCTTCCGGAATGCCAAGTTCCACTTTGCCTGTCAGATCGGCTGCGATATCGGCAGTCTTGGTGAAGATGCCTCCGCCAACTTTGGCAAACAAGGCCAAAGAGCTGGCACCAAAACTGAAACAGAGCACTGCCTGCGGATCAGCAAGCAGCATATAGACAAGACAAACGCCCAGATTACAGGCGCCGACAACAGCCATGCCCATGACAGCTCCGCCTCTGAAACCGGTCATGAATGAAGGCTTGATGCCTTCCTTTGCCGCATAGGCACAGCGTCCATTGGCGATCGTTGCCACTTCGATACCGATCTTGCCGGCAAAGGCTGAAAAAAGCGTTCCGGCAAAGTATGAAAGCATCATGAAGACGTTCTCCAGCGAAAAGCCCTGCCAGAAAGGTCTGGGAAGAAGCATAAGGATGATCACCGCCACCAGGCCGGCAAAGCGAAACAAAAGCCCATACTGGCGTCCCAGAAAAGCTCTTGCGCCTTCCTGGATGAGCTTGGCGACCTTTTCGATCGTCGGATTTTCCTGAGGCTGTTTCTTGACCCACAGATAGAGCCATGCAGCATAGGCAAATGCCATAAGAGATATCACTATCCCCATCATCTCCATTGTTCTGATCATATTATTATCCCCCGATAAATTAAAACTAAATCTTTTTTATCATAACACTTTTAAAGTCTGGGCATTATAAAAATACTCTTTTCATATTTCAATAATGTATTATTGTTTTCCAACACTTACATTCAGAATACCGATGAAATACTTCAAAACATAAAAAATGCCATAAGCGAAGCTTAGGGCATCATATTCATCTAATTAAACAGGAATCTGAAAAGTTTATCCTTGTCGTTGTTCAGGATCAATTCCTCAGAAAAACCGCATTCATTGATCAGCTTCTGTGCTTCATCGAAGTCTGCGACCTGGCTTGGATCGTGGGCATCGGAACTGACGATTATCGGCACTTCATATTCTTCACAAAGTTTAAGCATCACTCTGTAATTCTCTTCACAGTTGATCCTGAACTGTTTCTTTCTTAGTGAGCTGCTGTTTACTTCTAGAGCGGTAGAAGTAGTTTTTGCCGCCTTAACCAGCATCTGATAATCCAGTGGCGTGTGATCATCATCAGGATGGGAGATCAGTTTCACTTTCGGATGAGCCATGCAGGAGATGATGTTCAGCGTGTTCTTTTCCTTTCCCTC
>JAFWKS010000087.1 GCA_017511325.1 Erysipelotrichaceae bacterium | reverse complement strand
GATAAAATCATATATAATAATGGTAGTCTTATCGAGCTCTACGATGCTGCTGAAGGGCTTTTGCAAGAAGTTTTATGATAGGCAATGATTACTGTAAGATTGATGTCAATTTTGAGCTTGCCAGCGATAGATTAAGATCGCTTGTTTTGTTTTATGGGCCACTTATCGGCAATGATGCCCTGGCACTTTATGAATATCTTGTGATCAATGGCTCGACTGCCGGATTCAACAGGCTCAACGATCTGCTTAATTCGTTGAATATTTCCGTTGACGCCTATGAAAAACGCTGTGAGAGACTCAATGAATACAGACTTCTTAGAACACTGAACAAGGATGACCACTATGTTTTCATCCCGAATGCACCGCTTACGATGAAGGAATTCATCAAGGATGACATCCTGGTCAGAGATTTCATCCTCAAGACTTCAGGTGCCAGATATCAGGAGATCGTTTCCACGATCTATGAAGACAACAGATATTACGATTATAAGGATGTATCCAAACAGCTGGATCTTGATACATTGAACGACTGGGATGCTGAAGACGAAACGTATCTGAATACAAGGAAGAAACAGACCTATGATTTCAATACCCGCTTCAACATCAATACTTTCCTCAAAGATATATCCACGACCATGCTTCCAAGCAGGTTCCGCAGTGAGGAAAACATGAGAGAAGTCGCTTTGCTGGGAGATCTTTACAATATCTCCTATGACAATATGCGCACTTATGTTGCCCGTGCAACAAATTCCAGCAGCGACAAGTTTGATCTCAAGGGACTAAGGGAACTCTGCCTTTCTTCACAGACCTCATATCGCAAAGCTGGCGAAGATGAATATGATACTCCAAGCATCACTTATCTCATGTCCTTGCAGGATGGCAAGGATGTGACCAGATATGACAGGCAGATCATCTATAATCTGGCTCATGACTACAATTTGAATGTACCGGTCATAAATGTCCTGCTTAAACACACACTGGACAACTGTGATAACAGACTCTACGAGAAATATCTCTATGGTGTCGCGGCCGATCTGCATCGCAATGATATCAAAACTGCTGACCAGGCCAAACAGTTTCTGAAAAAAGACCGAAGCAAGAAACAGAGCGTACCGGACAGGCTTCCGCAATATGATGCCAGCAGGAATACGATCCTTTCCAAGGATGAAGAAGAAGAAATACTTAAACTGATGGGTAAAAAATGAAAGATCTGGAATTACTAAAAAAAGACGAATATCTAAATGAACTGATAAACGGAAAGAAGCTTCCGGATTTTTATCTTGAAGATAACTACAATACCTTCTTAAGAGTATGCAGATCAAGAAAGCTCTGTGAAGGCTGCAACGGCCTTGAAGAATGCAGACAGGCTTCAAAAGGCGAAAGACTGGCTTTGGATTATGATGGTGTGCTTATTGAAGAAGTTGAATACTGCGACTATGCCTTGAATAAGAAAAACAAAGAAAAGCTTCTGTCCAGATACGTCTATTGCGACATCGCCAGAAATCTTGCTGATCTTGATATGAACAATGTCTCTTTTACAGAAGATCAGAAGCAGCTTTATCTGCTTATGGCGGCTTTGCTTCATGAAAAAAGATCCAAAGGACTATATATAAGCGGTGATCTTGGAGTCGGAAAGACTTATCTGTGTACAGCACTGGCTAATTCGCTGGTCAAAAAAGGAAAAAAGGTCGCATTTGTAAAGGTATCCAATTTCTTCAATGAGATGCGTTCTGCGATCGGGACAAATCCTGAAGTCATCGATAAAAACATAAATACTTTAAAGAAAGCCGATTATCTGTTTCTCGATGATATAGGTGCGGAATCAGTATCGGAATTCATCAGAGATGATATCCTTTTCAGGATCCTTGATTATCGATTGGAAAATGATCTGATCACCGTTTTCACTTCAAATCTTAATAAGAGCGATCTGCTTAAACACTATCAGTATGACCGCAAGGATTATCGACGCTATGCACTCGAATCTCTCATGTCCGTATGGATGCTCTTTATCCGCCGGCTTATCGGCAAGGCGACGCCCGATGTATGCGATCAAAGTCGCAAATACATCTGAGAATGAATGAACAGCGTCGGATATCATTGCTGCCGAGTGGCCGAAAAT
>JAFWKS010000086.1 GCA_017511325.1 Erysipelotrichaceae bacterium | reverse complement strand
TGGAAGGAAACGAAAAGGTCGTCGGAGCTGTAGTCGTAAAGAATTTTGATACTTTTGCATTCATCGTTACAGCTACGAAAAACGGCATGATCAAGAAGACCTCTATTCCTAGGATGAATGTGGAACGTTCTTCAAAGGCCATGTCCTGCATGAAACTCAAAGGCAACGACGAAATGGTAGCTGTCACTGTTTGCTACGAAGGTGATGATCTGATCCTTATCAGTAAAGAAGGCTATTGTAACAGATATTCATCTGAGATAATAAGTGATCTTGCTCCTAAGGCCCAGGGTGTTATCGGTATGAACGTCAAGAATGATGAACTGGCTGATATCGTGGCAGACTGCCATGATTCTTCAGAGCTCTTATTGAGCAGTGATAAAGGCGGTTTCAAGCGCATCCATAAGGACAGCCTTGATTTTACTTCCCGCAATACAAAAGGCTACAGATTGTTCAGACAGATAAAATCAAATCCTCATCAGATAGTAAGAGCGACGATGGTCTCAAGCTATAATTCTCTTTATGTAAATACTGATGGTGAACTTTATGAACTGACAGTGAGCGAGATACCGTTCATGGATATTGAACAGTCTTTCTCTTTACCTTTAAATCAGCTTGATTCATATTTCTTCGTCAAGAAGGATATGTCCGATATTCAGGATGTTGAGATCATCGATATTCCTGAAGGATATTATGTGAACGAACAGGAAGACGAGCAGACTTCGCTATTTGACTGATATGACATTATTCAAACCTAAAGAAAAGATCGATATATTTACCGATTTTGATATGAAACGTTATCGTGAACTTGGTTATGATACCATTCTTTTAGACATTGATAACACGATCGCCGTGCCTAATACCGGGATCTGTGATGAAAGGGCAGAAAAATTCATCAGAGATCTTGAAGAAGCCGGATTCAAGGTGGTGATCTTTTCCAACAACACCAAAAAAAGAGTGGAGATGTTTAAAAGAGATATTCCTGTTGAATACAACTGCTGGTCAATGAAGCCTATTCCTTTGTCGTATCTTATTGCATGCAAGAGGATGGGGACAAAGCCGGAAAGAACGATTGTTTTAGGTGACCAGCTGATCACCGATATCCTTGGTGCCAATCTGAGCGGCTGTTATGGCATTTATTGCAAACAGCTGCAGGAAAAGGATTCAAGGATCACTTCGCTAAACAGAAAGATTGAAAAATTCATATGGAGACATATTTTGCATGAAGAAGTGTAAAGGCTGCGGTATACAGTTACAGACCAGAGAAAAAAGCCTTCCTGGCTATGTTGTAGATCTTGAACAGGATTACTGTCAGAGATGTTTCAGATTGTCACACTATGGTGATACGACTCATTTCAAAAGCAATCATGTGAGCAACGAAAAGATCTATGAGATCTATTCCCGTTACAGAGATTCTTTATTTGTGATCATTATCGATGTTCTGGACGGTTTGGCCTTAAAGAATGATGATCTGCTTGAATCCTTCAAAGAATATAAAACGGTACTTGTCATAAACAAGACGGATCTCTTGCCGGAGAATGTTTCAGATCGCAAGATCAATAAGATCTTTTCCAAGACCGTTTTTGATCTGAATAAGAAATACCGCAATATCAAGGCGGCTATTCTTACCAATAAATATGAAAAACAGTTCAATGAACAGTTCTTCTCGATCCTTGAGGATCTTAATGAAAAAAGTGTCGTCTTTGCAGGCAGAGCCAATGCAGGAAAATCATCGCTCATAAACAAGCTTTTAAACAACAACGATCTGACCACTTCGATCTATCCGGGAACGACACTTGATGAAGTAAACATCACATACAGAAACTACCAGTTCATTGACACACCGGGTCTTGTGGATGTCAATTCTTATGCGACATATCTTAATACCGAAAAATATAAGCTCTCCAAGATCGATAAGACGATAAGACCGCAGGTATTTCAACTGAGTGAACCGCAGTCATATTTTTATGACGGACTTTTAAGAGTTGATATAATTCCTAAAAACAGTGCTTCCATAGCTTTCTATATCAACAATAACAACAAGATCCATCGCACCAGATACGAAAACGGCGATAACTACTATCAGAAGCATTATTGCGAATTCATCTTAAGAGTCAAGCCTTTAGGTACGAGCGATTTTTCTTTAAATAAACAGAAGACTTTTGTAATAAAAGGGCTGGGATTCTTCAAGATCAGCGGTGAATGTTATGTGAATGTACATTCTCTTGCGGATGCGAAACTGTATGAAAGTGAGGTCGACATCTGATGCTTAGCGGAAAACAGAAAAGATATTTAAGAAGTCTGGCAGTCAATGAGAAGGCGATCTGCCAGATAGGCAAGGAAGGTCTTGATGCCAACCTTTTTAAAGCTGTTAAGGAAAATCTTAAGGCCAGAGAACTTGTCAAGGTCGCTGTTTTGAAATCCTGTGAATTGGAAATGAATGAGATAGCAGTTGAACTGTGTGCAGACACAGGGGCTGAGCTGGTCCAGAAGATCGGCAGAACGCTTGTTTTATTCAAACAGTCAAAAGAAAGACTGATCCTGCTGCCATGAAGATAGAAGACATCTGTTTCGATGATTTCATGTCGTATGATTCAAAACTGCGCAAAAAGATCATAAACGATCCTGAGCTTTTAAAGATCATGATCAGAAAAAACCTCAAGCAGTCACGTTATGATCATTCTTTATCCGTCGCTGCTATGGCAAAAGAATTATCAAAGATCCATCATGTGGATCCTGATAAGGCTTATATTGCCGGGCTTCTTCATGATTGCACTAAATATCTGAGCAATGACGAACATGACTCGTATTTCAGATACTATGATCCTGATAAGATCGATTATCCTGAACCGATCAAGCACTCATTCTCCGCCAAGTATTATCTGAAGGAAAAACTGAATTTTCATGATAAGGATATCCTCAACGCGATATATAATCATACGATCTGCAATTCAAAAGACAAACTTTCCTTGATAATATACATCGCAGATAAAAGAGAACCATTAAGGAATATTGAAGATAATATAGCTGAACTGGCAAAAAAGGATCTGTATCTGGCTTTTGAAGAACTGTCTAAAGACGTTGAAAGATATTTAAAGGAAAATGGTAATGAAAGATTTATTGAAAACAGCATATGATGCCATGGATGAAAAACTGGCTGATGATCTTGTAGTGATAGATTTCAGAGGTGAAAATCCCTATCTGGAATACTTTATCATAGGCACAGCCCGCAATTACCGCATGGCCAGATCGATCATCGATAACGTCGAAGACAAAGCTCTGGAAGCAGGATATGAAGTGAAGAAAGCCTATATTGAAAACACCAGCAAGTGGCTGCTTATCGATCTGGGAGATGTGGTATGTCACGTTTTCTATGATGGTGAAAGAGAACTGTACAATCTGGAAGGATTATGGAAGGATCTGCCAAGAGTAGAAATGTAAGCAACTGTGAAATGCTTGCCCAATATTACGATGAACTTCTTCAGGATGAAGAAGCTTTATCTTTATGGCTGAAATATATTGAAGAAGAGAAGTTTAAAACAGTTCTGGAACTGGCGTCCGGTTCTGGTGTGATGGCCGGGATCCTGCAGAAAAAGGGCTACGACGTCATTGCATCAGATATCTCGGAAGCGATGAAGGATGCTGCAGTAAATAATATTGATGGTGAATATCTGATCCTGAATATGACGGATTATGATCTTGACAGGAAATTCGATCTTATCCTTTGCATCTGTGATTCAATAAATTACCTATATGAAAATGAACTGGACAGGTTTTTTGAATGTGCGGCGCG
>JAFWKS010000085.1 GCA_017511325.1 Erysipelotrichaceae bacterium | reverse complement strand
TCATACTCAGGATGATATAGAATATCTGGAAAACCTTAAACTTGAACCGATCTCTTCAGTTCTAGCTAAGAACGAAAATATCCATGATTATCTTAATATGCTTTTCAAGGAAAACGAGATCCTTGAAGAAAGATATATAAAGTATGAGTGTGACTGTTCCAGAGAAAGATTCATGGGCTCTCTTCTGGCGCTTCCAAAGAAAGACCTTGAAGAACTGGCACAGGAAGAAAGTATCGATATCAGATGCGAATTCTGTAATAAGGAATACCGATTTGACAGGAAAGATATTGAACTTATAATGACTTATGCAGATAGGAAAAAAGAAGATTAAAAGTGATATCATTGTAGCACCGATGGCCGGCATCAGCAATGATGCTTTTAGGCAGCTCTGTTTTGAATTCGGCGCAGGTCTTGTCTACAGTGAAATGGTTTCAGATAAAGCTATCTATTACCATAATCAGCGTACTATGGACATGCTGAAGGTATCGGATGAATTCCATCCTGTTTCTTTGCAGCTTTTCGGAAATGATATAAGCACGATGGTATATGCCGCTAAAGTTCTGGACAAAGACACTGACTGCGATTTTATAGATATCAATATGGGCTGTCCGGTCAATAAGGTGGTTAAGACCGGTTCCGGCAGTGCCATGATGAAAAATGAAGATGAAACAGTTATCATAGTCAAGCAGATCATCCAGAATGTTGAAAAACCGGTCACGGTCAAAATGCGTCTGGGCTGGGATCTTCATAATATGAATTATCTTTCCTTATCCAAAAAACTTGAAGAAGTGGGTGTTAGTGCCATTGCCTTGCATGCTCGTACCAGAAGCCAGATGTATGAAGGTCATTCTGATTGGAGCCACATCAAGATTTTGAAGGAAAATTTAAGGATCCCTGTCATTGGAAACGGCGATGTGAAAAACGTCGCAGACTACATAAAAATGAAGGAAGAGACTGAATGTGATGCCGTCATGATCGGCAGAGCTCTTGTAGGCAATCCATTTCTTATCAAAGAAATAAACAATTACAATGAAGGCAAGAAAAATTACGCAGTTACTAAAGAAGATAAATTCAACTATTGTCTAAAACATGCGCAAAAACTTATTGTTCTCTCAGGAGAGAAACACGCGATGTCGCAAATGAGAGGACTTGCGCCGCATTACATAACCGGTATGTATGCTTCAAGTTCCTTCAAAGAAAAAATGAATCATATCCATACATATGCAGAACTTGAAAAAATCCTACATGAATATGATGAATATCTGAATAAACATCAGTCTTCATAAAGAAGCTTGCGCAGTTCTTTAAGAGGCTGATGTTTTGCGTTTCGGGTCGTAACCTTGTGTTTTTTCTGCAGATTCTCATATCTGTGCATGAATTCATTGCAGGATATCCTGAAAGAACTGCTTGAAAACACCTTGAGCTGCTCTAGACCGTCAGATGTAACGACAAAGATCTTAAATTTATCAGCGAGTTCTTCGACTTTCTGTTCGATCCACATATCGGCAGTCTGTCCCATCTTTGTATATACTATCTCGATATTGTATTCTTTGCTTACGATCGGGATCGCTACATTGTTTCTGTAGGCATCAAATACCAGTATGCAGTCCTTGCCTACATAGCCCTGAAAATCGGAAACAATATCGATGACTTTGTCTCTGGCACTGATCAGGTCGATTGCAGCGATCTTTTTTATTTCATCGATCGAATACATCAGATTGTACCCGTCTACAAGATAGATTATGATCTTGGATGTCCTGATATCTGAAACGTAATCCACTTTGCGCGGTTTTTTCTGATTTGCGGGCAGAACTCTTTCTTTCGGTTTATACAAAGAGTTATAGACTTTTTCTATCTATTCTTTCTTTATCTTTGCCATTTATCTGATCTGCCAGTCAATCGGCTGGCATCCTTTCGAAATAAGAAAATCATTCGTTCTTGAAAACGGTCTGGAACCAAAGAATCCGTTATAGGCACTTAAAGGAGAAGGGTGTACGGATTCGATGATGAGATGATCAGGATTATTTATAAACTGTTTCTTGCTTCGGGCATTGGCACCCCAAAGGATATAAACGACCGGATCTTTCTTTTCGTTGAGTCTTTTGATGATTGTATCTGTAATATTTTCCCAGCCTTTTCCTTTATGAGAGTTGGCTTTATGAGCCTGAACAGTCAACACGGCATTGAGCAATAGTACTCCCTGTCTGGCCCAGTCGATAAGAAAGCCATGATCGGGGGTTTTGCATCCCAGATCATCATGGAGTTCTTTATAGATATTTACTAATGATGGAGGTATCTCGACCCCTTTATTTACTGAGAAAGAAAGTCCGTGAGCCTGATTAGGTTCATGATAGGGATCCTGTCCAAGAATCACTACTTTTGTATCCTTGTAGGAAGTGAGCCTTAAAGCCGAATAGATATGCTGAGGCAAAGGATAGATCGTCCTGGTCTTGTATTCGTGGTCCAGGAAGGAACGAAGTTTCTGGTACTCTTCGCTTTCAAAAACATCAGATAGAACTGTATCCCAATCATTGCCGATCAATTTCATGAATTCATTATATAATATTTATATGTTTACAACGATTGATGAAGCTTTGACCTGGATCATGAGCAAAAGAAGCAACAATTATTCTTTTGACCATTTTAAAAAGGTCTGCAGGGATTTTGGTGACTTGCAGAACGATTTGAAAACGATCCATATTGCAGGCACAGACGGGAAGGGTTCAACAGTTAACTATCTGTGTGATCTGTTAAGATCTCAGGGATATAAAGTTGGAACTTTAACTTCTCCTCATTATGTGACTCATCTTGACAGGATAAGGATTGATGGAAACAATATCAGGGAAGAGGCATTTCTAGATATTCTGAACAGAAATTATGACTTTTTTGTCAGAAATGATCTGTCGATGTTTGAGATGGATTTTCTGATAATGACTGTTTATTTCCTTGAGGAAAAAGTTGACTATGCGATCATTGAAGTCGGCCTGGGCGGAAGACTCGATTCCACTAATGTTCTGGATAACCCGCTGATGGAGATAATAACCACGATCGGTTATGACCACATGGACAAACTTGGAAACACTCTTGTAGAGATATGCAGGGAAAAATGCGGAATAATTAAAAATGATTCCACAGTTGTCGTAGGGCATTTGAGTGAAGAATGTCTTGAAGAAGTAAGGAAAACCGTTAAAGAAAGAAACTGCAGGTTATTTGAACTTGGCGAATATATAGATCTAGGCAACAGAAAATTCAGGTTCCATGATGAAGAATATGAAATTGGTTCCTATGCTTCATATCAGCTGCACAACGCATCTTTAGCCTTGTATGCGTTTGAAATACTCAGTGACATGGAAGATTTCACAATCGATCTAAACTGCGCTAAAAAAGCCTTAAAATCATCTCTGTGGCATTGCCGATTTGAGATCGTACATGAAGATCCAAGGATCATCCTTGACGGCGCTCATAATATCCACGGGATACAGGCGCTTTGTGAATCATATGACCGTCTATCCGGAAGCAAATGCATCATCTTCTCTGCGCTTAAAAGGAAAGAATATCAGAAAATGATAGAAACAGTTAAAAAGCATTGTGACAGACTGATCATTACAACATTTGAATACAATGATGCGATCGATCTTGCGCAGTTCAAAGATTATGAAGTCGAAAAAGATTATAAAAAAGCTATCGATGATGCGATAAAAATTTATGATAATGTTCTGATCTGCGGATCACTGTACTTTATGAGCGATGTTGTACTTAATTATAAATTTGATAAAATTGATATGTAAATGAAGGGGAAAATAATATGATAGACTATTCAGAAAATCCTGGAAAACAGTATCACATTGGCGTTGGAAAGGAAGACATTGGTGAATACTTGATTCTGCCGGGCGATCCGGGAAGATGCGCGAAAATCGCCAAGTATTTTGACAATGCGCAGAAAGTCGGACAGAATCGTGAATATGTTACATATACGGGATATTTGAACGGCACAAAAGTATCTGTATGTTCTACAGGCATCGGAGGTCCCAGTGCTTCGATAGCGCTTGAAGAACTTGTCGCCTGTGGAGCCCATACATTTATAAGGATCGGAACATGCGGCGGTATGCAGCTGGATGTAAAATCCGGAGATGTCTGTGTATCGACAGCTTCGATACGTATGGAAGGTACGACTAAGGAATATGCCCCGATCGAATTCCCAGCCGTCGCTAACCTTGAAGTAACGAACGCTCTTGTCCAGGCCTGCAAGAATCTGAAACAATCATACTGTGTTGGTGTTTCTCAATCAAAAGATTCATTCTATGGCCAGCATCGTCCGGAAACACTTCCAAACGGTGATGAGCTTTTATCCAAATGGAAAGCATGGCTCGCTCTGGATTGCAAAGTTTCGGAAATGGAAAGTGCGGCACTGTTTATCGTCGGACAGTATCTAAGAGTAAGAGTAGGCTCCTGTTTTCTGGTCGTAGCTAATCAGGAAAGAGCTAAACATGGACTTGATAATCCCCAGGTTCATGATACTGATGGCGCGATTAGAGTAGCTATAGAGGCATTGAAGATACTTATTGATGAAGATAAGAAAAACAAAGAAGATTCTGATAATTAATCTGATCGTCTATATCCTGTTTCTGCTTCCTGTAAGCAGACTGGATATGTTTAAAGAAAACTATTCGACCCTTAGTCTTGATACTAGGGGTTATTTATATCTGCTTTTTCTTGGGATCCTGATCGGGTTGTTGCTTGGATATGAGACCTATTTTATAAGCGGAAGAAATATGGCAATTACTATCTTTGCATCACTTGTACTTGGAACAATTATCCCTCACCATGTTCCGTATGATCTGCAGGGAAATCTGCATCTTTTGTTTTCATATACAGGTTTTGCAGGAATGATGAGTATCACTTATATCAATCTTTTGAAACAAAATAACCAGTATCTCATCAATATGTATTTTCTTTCCTTTTTTGAATTCGCCTTTATCTATATGCAATATGGCATGGTCACAACAGTCCTTGAGATCGTCATCATGAGCATGGTCTTGCTGTTTAATTATCTTGCATATAAAAAGAAATGCATTTAAGCATTTCTTTCGCATGAGCTGATAACGTGGCTGATCCGGATACATGAGGTGATCGATCCTACGCCGCCAGGGACCGGAGTGATATCTTTAACTAACGGTTCAACTTCTTCAAACAGTACGTCACCGCACAGTTTCTGTTTATCCTGGTTCCATGATATACCAACATCGATAACTGTCTGATCTTCGTTGACATATTTTTTATCCACTGATTCCATCTGCCCTGTAGCACAGATAAGGATATCGGCTTTTGAAGCGATCTCTTCAATATTTCTGGTCCTGCTGTGGCAGATAGTTACTGTTGCGTTCAGGTTCGTAAGCATCATTGAGACCGGTTTTCCAATGACCAGCGATCTTCCTAATACAACGACATTTTTTCCTTTCGGATCGATTTGATAGTAATCGAGGATTTCTATGACAGCCTGGGCCGTACATGGGGCAAAACCCAGATCTTTATTGATGAATATGCCGGCTAGCGAGAGATCATTGCATCCGTCAACATCTTTTTCAGGATCGATCATATTTCTTAATTCATCGTAATTGAATCTTTCCGGCAGAGGCCTGAAGACCAGTATTCCGTGTATATCCGGATCTTCATTGGCTTTTACAAGCTTGTCATAGAATTCTGCGGTCGTAACATCCTCATAAAATACGTATTTGATCAGTTTGACACCAGCTTCTTCAGCT
>JAFWKS010000003.1 GCA_017511325.1 Erysipelotrichaceae bacterium | reverse complement strand
TGCTTGCGGAAAGCTTTTTTCCAGTGTTCCTCATAAACTGCCGGATCAAAGAAACAGCACACTTTTTGATGAACTATTGGTCTCCATCAGTTCTCTTCCTGGAAGAATAAAGGAAGGCATGCTTCTGTTGAGCGGCGATGTGATGCTGCTGTTCAACCCTCTTACAATCAATTTTGGAGGAAAGGGTGCAGCTGCCATCTCCTTTAAGGAAGATGTAAATACCGGAAAGAATCATGGTGTATATCTTGGCTCAAACGAAGGTTTCGTCAAACAATTCTTCCATAAGCAAAGCGTTGAGACTTTAAAGGAAAAAGGCGCCGTCAATGATAAAGGACAGGTAGATATCGATACCGGAGCTGTCATTTTCGGAACCGATATCTTGAATTCGTTGTGGTCACTCATCAGTAAGGATGGCTGGTTTGATAATGATAAATATAAGGGTCTTGTTAACAATGAGACATGTCTTTCTTTGTATGCGGACTTTTTATATCCTTTAGCAAGCGATTCCACTTTGTTAGACTTCTATATCCAGAAACCGGAAAAGGAGCTTAACGAGGCTTTAAAGCAAGCCAGAAGCATAGTATGGGATGTACTCAGCAAATATCAGTTAAAGCTTTTCAGACTTGCTCCTGCAAAATTCATTCATTTTGGCACATCTGTAGAGATACAGAAGCTGATAAATGAAGATATAGATAAATATAAGGAATTAGGCTGGTCAAACAATATCGGCAGTTCCAGACATAATATCAACGCCTATAATTCACTTATTGAAGATAATGTGATCACTAAAGGAAAAGTCTTTATTGAAGATTCCTATATACATGACAATGTCGTTATCGGAAACAACTCCATCCTCTCCGGTGTTGAGATCAAAGAAGGAACGATCATACCTGAAGATGTCGTTATCCATGGTCTAAAACAGCTGAACGGAAAATATGTATACCGTATCTACGGTATTAATGATAATCCTAAGGAAACCTTGCTTTTCGGCAAAGACATCAAAGAGACATTATGGAACGCCAATATCTATCCGGAATTTGAAAACAAGGATGATGCCTTAGACTATGCCTTGGGTCTTTATAAAAGAGTAAACAATAATGATCTGAACATATTCAATCCTGAATACAAATCTCTTTGTTCGGGTTTCAACGATGCAGACAGTGAAGCGATCTTGAATTGGAATGATCATCTTTCAGAAATAATTGAAGTCGCACAGATCATGGAACTGATAGAAAACAAAGTACCTGTATCGGAAATAGGCATCAAGTTAGATAAACTTGATTCCGATCAGTCAGACTGGTTCAAGAAGAAGATAGAAAACAGTCCCTATGATAAAAAGATGAGACTGTATTTCTATCTAGGCAAGATCACAGATGATGAAGAAATGATCATCAACGCCTTCAAGGCTTTATCTGATACCATCCTCAAGGAAACGATGGATGGCTTAAAGGAAAACAAAGATCTTCATATCCTTTTCGATGAATATAAAGTTACTTTACCATTAAGAGTTAACTTTGGCGGAGGCTGGTCAGATACTCCTCCATATTGCAACGAAAACGGTGGAACAGTCATCAATGCTGCCATAACTTTAAATGGCAAGAATCCTGTTGAAGTGACTTTGAGAAAACTAAATGAGCCAAAGATCATCTTTGAAAGTCAGGATATGGATGTCTATGGTGAATTTGAAGATATTAAGGAACTGCAGAAAGTCGGTGATCCATTCGATCCGTTCGTCTTGCAGAAAAGTGCTTTATTAGCCTGCGGGATCATTCCGTTAAACGGTTCAAGTTTAAAAGAGATCACTCAAAGACTGGGTGGCGGCATCTACATGTCTACTGAAGTAACAGGTGTTCCTAAAGGTTCAGGCCTAGGCACGAGCTCGATCCTGGCGGCAGCCTGCGTCAAAGCTCTGTTTGAATTTACGGGAATGAAATACAAAGAGGAAGATCTCTATAGCCATGTCCTGGCTATGGAACAATTGATGTCTACAGGCGGCGGCTGGCAAGATCAAATCGGAGGACTAAGTGAAGGTATAAAGCTTATCAGTTCTGATCCAGGTATAAACCAGATCATCAAAGTTGAACACCTCAAATTGAAAGAAAACACTTTAAAAGAATTAAACAACAGGTTTACGCTTATCTATACCGGACAAAGAAGGCTGGCCAGAAACCTCTTAAGAGATGTCGTAGGACGATATATAGGAAATGAAAAAGATACACTGTATGCTTTAAAAGAGATCCAAAATGTGGCAGTTAAGATGAAGGAAAGTCTATTAAAAGGCGATATCGATGGGTTTGCGTTATTGCTGAGAAAACATTGGAACTTAAGCAAGATGATCGATGAAGGTTCCACCAATCCATTGATCGATGAGATCTTCAAGGCAACAGATGATCTACTTGATGGAAAGATGGTCTGCGGAGCAGGCGGTGGCGGATTCTTACAGGTCGTATTAAAGAAAAACATCAGTAAAGAAGATTTACAGAAAAGATTAAAAGAAACTTTCCCTGATACCGGGATCGAAGTCTGGGATTGCAGGATCTAAGAAGGAGGAAGAAAATGCTGAAGAATATATCGAAATTACTTACAGGTGATATCTTAAAAGCCTTATGCGATATGGGGCATGGCGATGAACTGGTCATTGCCGACACCAATTTCCCGGCAGAAAGCTGCAATCAAAGAGTTATAAGAGTTCCAGGGATAAGCGGTACAGATCTTCTTAAAGCCATATTGGAGATCTTTCCTCTTGATACCTATGTTTCTTCTCCGGCTGTTTTAATGGACCTTACAGACAGTGATAAAGCTAAAGGAATGTCAACACCGATCGTCTGGAAAGAATATGAAGATCTTCTTAAAGTTAAACCTGATCTCATAGAACGCAACAAATTCTATGACAGAACAAAAAGAGCCTTTGTAGTCATCCAATGCGGTGAAGAAAGACAATATGGAAATCTGATACTGGTTAAAGGAGTCGTGTTGTAAAAACACGACTTTTTATATAACACAACATATAGTTCATTGGCTTATAAAACAAACTATTTTTTTATATATGTTATATTTTAATTAATAGGATCAAACAAAAATCATGGCAAAGAAAAAGAAGAAAAAGAAAAATAACAATAAAATATCAGATAAGCAGATTATTATCATCACTGAAAATGACGTCAAACAATCATCTGATATCTCTGAAGATGCTGCTAAAACAGATACTCAACTTGAAGATGTTTTGCAAGATACATCGCCAAATGTTCCTGAAACCGCGTCGGAGGAAATTCCTGCTGTAATTAAAGAGGAAACTGAAGAGTCTATAAAAATAGAGGAAATAAGAAATTCTGAATCAGTTGTATCAGAAAAAACTGATGAACCGACCGCAGAAGAACATAATAATGAATTGATAGTTTCGGAAGATCCAGTCAACAAAAAAGAAGCATTTCTTTCTAATCTAAAGAATCTTCCGAATAAACTTAAAGATATCTACGGCAATAAAGAAAACGTTTTGCCTGCTTTTCTAATCTCAATAATAGCATTTACTGTAGCATTTCTGCTTCTCCTCTTACCACTGATAAAAAGAAGTAGCGCAATTAATGAAATGAAGGAAGGAAGAAACGAACAAGCTCTAACCGAATTGTCTGGTGTTGTTCCTCTGTTTGGTATAAACACCCTCAAAAAAGAAGCTCAAACAAATATCATTATGAATCTTGCGGAAGAATTACAGAAAACTAATCCAAAATTTTCTGCTGATCATTTTAAGATCGAATCCATAAATAATAATTCTGTTGACTTGAGCAATGATTTTGAAGTGGTTGATTTCTCTGTTATTTACTCAAATAAGGATGTTTCAGCTACACTTGACTGTATTGCGGAACGAAGGTTTGATGGCAATGAATGGAAAACAGATAGTTTAGAGATAGTCGGTACTGACTATCTGATAAATAATGAATGCGATGAAAGTGTTTCAAAAGAAACTGTATTACAGAAGTATCCAGATGCATTGTTTGTTAAAAAAGGAGAAAAGGAACAGCTACACCAGAGTTTCATATATAGCTTCAAAAGCATTGACGAAGATGATCCTTTCAAATATGCAAATAATGAGGTCGATGTCTTGTGCACTTATAATCTAGCCAACAGCAAGTGGGTTGTTGCGGAGATGCAGAAAACAGTCGTTTCTACTGAAGACATCCCTTTTAAAGAATTTTCAACATCAATCTTCAAGATAATGCTCCCAGAAGCTTGGATAATGAAAATGTATGAATACTATCACGAGAATGATTACAATGATGAACACCATATAAGTTACAACTATAATTATTACTGGTTTGCAAACAAGGAAGATATGATGTCATACAGCGAAAAAGACGGAGGTTCATCATTGCTGGAAATAAGAATATCCGGAAACAATTATGGCAATTCATACTATTACGGCAATAGCAATAACAGCGTCTCAGTCAGCTCAAATGTTTTAGGAAAAGGCAAGATGACTGAAAGTTCTTTTAACGGAACAAATTTATGTTCGATGACCTTTAATCCCAAAATAAAAGGTATATCATCTTATTTTGACATCAGTAGCGAATATGCAGATTCAGACAAACTTCTCGAAATAATTAATCAGTTAAAAATTAGGAATTCTACTTATAGCATAGAAGTTCTGGTGAATGAATTAAGGATCCGGAGTTATGCCAGCACAAGTTCCCAAATAGTTGGTCATGTTAGAAAAGGACAAAAATATAAGGCTACGGAAGCAAGCGACGACTATCAGGGATACAGGTGGTTTAAAATTGGCGACAATCAGTGGATAGCTGATCTTGATGGTGAATATCTTAGTGTTAAATATAATTAAATACCAAGCCAATTAAAAAAGAGGATAGATTAAGGATCAGAGACAATTTATAAGCTCTGATCTTTTTATAATTCAAATACTTATCATAAACACGTCCTTCAATTAGTACAGCAACTATTTCCATAATAAACAGGACCAAATAATATATACTGTTTCCATATCTTGCTTTGATCATTAAAGTAAAAATAACCAGGAGTGGGTTGGTCATAATATTTGATAGGATAATATTCAAAAAATCATTTTTGTCTCTAACTCCCAGCACAAAAGCAAAAAATAATTCAATTATAATTGTTCCTATCAGCGTGCTTCCTAAAAGAGATAACAGGATCATTTTTTCTTAAGATTTAAATATCTGATCAAAACAAATGTCGATACACTGATAATAAACGCTCCTGCAACATAATAATAGACTACACTTGGAATACTGGTCTTTGTAGTTTGCCGGATCTCATTTTCTTCTTGAATATCTGTTGTATCTTCATGATCATAGAAGCTGATTTCTTTATTAATCCATCCTTCTTTGCTTGCGTTTTTAATGTAATGCCATTCCATGCCGTTGTTGTCTATCGAATCTATAAGCAGGAATTCTTCGCCTTTTTCGAGTATTTGTTCCGTTTTGTTTCCGTTTATGGATTCAAATATCACTGCCTCTTCTTCAACAAAAGCCTTTTCAAATCCCCTATCGATATTGAAATCCACAAAACAGTTAGGATCGGCCTTTGTCCATCCCGTATATTCATCATTCTTGCATAGATATCTTCTTTTTCCTTCAGAATCAAATAATGTTTTCAGCACATCAACTTCTTCGTTGCTCTGAATGACACCAACTATGCTTTCGCTATCTAAGTCTTCATATATTACTATCTCGCTGTAAGGGTGCATTTTTGTACCTGGAATGTCAAACACAAAGTTATCACCCTCGTCTATAAGCCAGCCATTGTATTCATCGTAATTGACATAGTAATATCTTGAGAAAGAGGAACCAGCCCTTCCTAAATATTCAATTGAAGAACTTGCAGGAATTTTTGTTATTTCTCCTCTTTTTTCATCTGCCGAATTGTAAAGAGTTGTTTCATTCAAATTACTTATAAATAGTTTATCGCTGCTTTTTATTATTGCTTTTGGCAGATCGTCTTCTTTAGACGTCTGATTGAAATATATCCAGCCTTCATCATCTCCCTCAACAACATGTGCCCACATTCCGTCATTATAGTCTGATTCTATTGTGGAACCTGCAGGCAGTGTTTTTACTTTTTCATAATCCGAACTTGGGCCACTATATATCTTTATCTCTTCAATTGCCTGAAGCTCCAGATTTTCATATGTCAGAAATTCGCTGTCTGGATTTTTCTTTAAAGGTCTGATGTCCGATCCTTTGATACTAGTGGAGAATGAAAAGGAGTACTCGCCATAATAAGCAAAATAGGAGTCATTAACACTGTAAGCTCTTTGATCATTACTGCCGTGCCAGATATACAATCTTGCTCCGTAAGGAATATAAACATTTTCTCTTCCGTATCCACCCATAGAAATGACCAGCCCTTCCTTTTTTATACACCAGGCATAATACGGATCCCAGTTTACCATTCCTATATCAGCATTGATCTTATTCAAATTCGAAAAAGAGAAATATGAAGCAAACAAAAGTACAGTTAAGAATATTTTAAATATCCTTTTCATTACGCAACTCCTTTTTTATCATTAATACAGTCACCAAAAAAAGAACAACAGCAACCACTGAAACTACCAAAAATGATGGCAAAAGATCTCTAAGATAATAGCCTTCAATTACTGTTGTCATCGTTTACTATCCTCGAAGCCATATAAATACATAATAACGATAATAAAACTATCGTAACTGCGCTGTAAAAGAAAATATTTATCTTAAAAAAGAAAACTGGAACACTTCCTAAAAACAAACCGATTGTAGTTACCCCAAAAGCCAAGCCAACATTTTCAGGCAAAACCGATACAAGAACAGCCAAAGTGACAGCCATTGTCATAGAGAAAAAGGCTACCCCGATAATCGATAGAAACATTATCTTATCGCCAAACAGTAAAAATGGAATAGAGCCTAGAATGCTAATGTATGAGGTCTTTCTGATTCCTACCTTGTCAATGAAGAATCCGCCCATGCATTTTCCTAAACCCATTGAAAAATAAAAAACGATATTCTGTAAAGTGCTCTTTCTCCAGGATGTGGGAATTCCATAACCCATATAGCCCCTAATGATAACTATGAGAGCAGAATAAATAATAATCAGAGCTTTATCGATGTTGCTGTTGGCGTATTGAAAATCACGGCAATTCCTATCTTCATCTTTTATTTCATTAGAAAGCATTACAAAAGGAATCATGGAAATTATTAAAATGATCATCAGTTGGTAAGGTACGCCATAGGACGAGCAAAGTTTCCCAATAATAACCCCAAACGATCCTCCACCAACAAAAATAGAACTTGGTGTCATCTTCCCTTTCGAAGATCTGATAGTAACTTCTGCACCTTCCACATGAATTAAAGCATTGCCTAAGGAAACAGTCATTAAGGAGAGAATTATACCTTGATTAAAGAACTTATAAGAAAGGACAGAAACAACCAGTAGTACGCTACCGATAATGCTAAGATTTATTTGAGGATGTCGATCTCGATAGTAACCGATAACGGATTGTGGAACAAAAGCCAACATATCATATGTATAAGCCAATATCCAGGAGGATATTGGTGCTTTAAAGAAACTGTTCAAAAGATAAAAACAGATAGTCTCTGTAACGAAATGGATGTAAAAATACAATAATCCTATTTCCACAGATTGAAATCTATTTTTCATAATTAAATAATAGCATCATATCTTAATTGGAGGCCTTACAATAAATATTACTACCATAATAGATACAAGTTGGTATGGCCAGGTTTATGATATCTATAATTATCGATTCGTAGCAATTTATAACTTATTTTTTTTAATCAATAAAATTCATAATGGGTATATTTTTCTCAAGATTATCTGACCTCTGGCATCGGAAGTGCTGCTATTCTTACCTGATATCCTCTCTTTTTGCCCTTTTTCGAAAAATCATTTTCCGATCTCCAGGATCTCCTGATCATAGAAATCTGATTGCTTCTGTAATTCTTCACAGAAGTTTTCATAGCCATACAGTTCACATAATGTCGGCTCATCGGAAAACAGGTTGGTACCTAGACCCAGGCGTTCACCATCGATGCTTACACCCAGAGCTGCCAATGTTGTCGGAAACATATCGATCGTTCCAAAACTGCGGTAGTTGGTTTTGTGCGGCGCAAGCGGAACATTGATAAAACAGTTGTAAATGGTCCTGACATGATCGGGATTGATGTTTTCCATAAAGCCCGCATCCATACTGAGATGATCGCCGCTGATGATGATCGTAGTATTTTCATAAAACGGCTGTTCCTTAATCCAGCTGATGAACTGTGCGACCTGTCTTGAAGAACAAGCCAGGGTATTGGCATATGGCAGATCAAATTCATCTTTACACAGCTCGCAATGATAGCCGTTCGGAAAATGAGTATCGGCAGTTAAAAGAGTGAGATTAAACGGCTGATCAGCTTCTGCCAGGGTGAGCAGTTCTTCTCTGGCAAAAGCGAAGAGCTTCTGATCCTCAAAACCCCACCAGGCTTCGTAATCCTGTTCAAGACGGCCGGCTTTTTTTAGGGCGTTAACATCCAGGATCTCATAGTCGCCGTGTTCACGGAAATAGACCTCCCGGCCATGGAACACCGCATATGAACCAAGCAGGAGTTCCTGTCTGTAGCCTTCTTTTTTCAGGATGTCGCCGATCGAAACAAGGCCCGGCAGAAAAGTATCTTCCTTGCCATAGGCATCAGCTCCCAGATCGACCTTGACGATCATACCGGAAGTCTGGGCGGTCATTGCCGCTGCTGTCCAGGTCGTTCCCGGTAAAGACAGAGCTCCGCCAATAGTATCGGTATTGGAAAAATAAAGGTTTTCTTCAGCCAGCTGCTTCAGTTCCGGAATGCAGGAACCAGGGATCTCCAGGCCTGTGTCTTCATCGGCATAACTGCTTTCCATCGATTCCAGGAATATGTAGATCAGATTGCGTTTTTCTTTTGGAAAATGCAGGATCTCAGGATCGGCTTTGACATAGTTATCCTCAATAAAGTCTGACTCCGTGACCGTATTTTTCATAAAACGGCTGTTCCTTAATCCAGCTGATGAACTGTGCGACCTGTCTTGAAGAACAAGCCAGGGTATTGGCATATGGCAGATCAAATTCATCT
>JAFWKS010000084.1 GCA_017511325.1 Erysipelotrichaceae bacterium | reverse complement strand
GCGGATTTCTATGACCAGAATGCAAAGGTTACAAATATCAAGTTTCAGGTTTCCGGCCAGGAGCATGTTGCGGATGTCAAGGTAACCATCAAAAATGGCGTTATGACCATGGACATCAGCGATAACGGCTATACGGTCAGAATGAATTTTGCGCCTCAGATTTCCGAAGTCAACTCGCTCAACGATGAGAATATTGAAACTAAGACAGCCACGATCACATGGCGCGTAAACAGTATAGAGAAAGTGTTTGGATAAGATGCAAAGAATAGTAAAAAAACTCAGTAACAACTCAGGTGAAAGCATTGCGGAATTATTGATATCGATCTTGATATCTACTTTAGCTATCGCTTTGCTGGCTATCATGATCCAGACCAGTTCCAGACTGATCCTTTCAAGCACGGCGAAGATCAAAGATTATGCCGTCAAGGAGAACAGGATCGTAAAAAAAGAAGATACACCTGATGAAGAGTGCAATGTAAATCTGCTGGATGGTGACAGCAGCAGATTATACAACTTATACAAGGACTGCGGGCAGCTGAAAGTTGATGTATTTGAAATGACTTTTGGAAAGAATAAGATTATAGCTTTTGAGAAGAAATGATGAAGAGGAATATAACAGGAAAAGCAGGATTTACTTTAGCCGAAACGTTGCTGGCAACGCTGCTGCTTTTGATTGCGTCTGCCTTACTGGTTACGGGCATCCCGGTGGCTTTCAGAGCTTATAAAACGGTCACTCTGACTGCGGAGGCCAATGTATTGATATCCACGACGATGACAGAATTGAAAGACAAGCTCGCTTTTTGTGAAGATCTGACAATTGCAGACAAAAAGATCTCTTTTACCAGCAATAATGGCCGCCAGTATACGCTCAGTTATGATGCTGATAAAGCCGGTTTATATCTTCTGGACACTACTGATAACGACTACAATCCTGGAAAAGATGATAATTATACACATGATTCCCAGATGCTTGTTTCTGACGAAGCTGCAGTAAGAGAACTGTGTGTCGATTACAGTGAAGTGAGTATTGATGGAAATGTTCTGACTTTTAAAGATCTCAATGTTTACCGTAAAAGCGATATGCAACATACCGAGAACAACGCTTTAGTTAAGATACCTGAATTTGATGTCAGACTTTTGATGAGTGGTGAATGAAGATGAAAAGATTACATAAAATAAATAGCAAAGGTTTTACCATGGCAGAGCTTCTGGCAGTTATTGCCATTACTTTGATCCTGTCTATGGTCGGTATCATAGCTGTCACATACTATATGAGGATCATGAAGCATCTCGAATATGATACGATGGCTAAAGAAATATATGTTGCTGCACAAAACCACCTGTCTCTGGTTTATAACGAAGGCTATCTGGGATTAAGCGGTGACGACAAATTCGGAACCAAGGAAGGAAAGATCGGAAGTATTGACGATACAGATGCAAACAGCAATATCTACTATTTTGTCGTATCTGAAGCCGACAGTACAGCCGATGAGATTTTTGATCTGCTGCTGCCGTTTGGCTCGATCGAAGAGAAAGTCAGAAGCAAAAGTTCCTATATAATTCGTTATGACAAATCGGCCGGAAGGATCCTGGATGTCTTTTATTCCGAACTTGACGGGAACAGATATGGACATACTTTCCTTAACGCTGTAGCCGATAATTCCGCCGAGTATAACAAACTTCTCACCATCAGACCTGATGAGAATAAAAATCAAAGAAGATATTTTGACATTTATTCCGACAGGGCCGATAACAGCTACCCGATTGTCGGCTACTATGGCGGAGACAAGGCTAAGACCTTGCCATATGGCAAACTGATCGAAGTGCCATATATCAGAGTAATCAATAATGAAGAATTGAAGGTCGAAGTTAAGATAGATGATACAAAATATGACAATACTGTTCAGTTCAGATTGCTGCTTAAGGGCGAAGTAAGCGATGCGATGGCTTATCTGCCGCTGGAAAAATCGGCATTCAGCGGAAATACCGTCACAAGTCTGCTTGACAGCATCACGCAAAGCGGCAAACATTTTGATGATGTGATGCGCACAATGACATATAAAGACAACAACAGTAACAAGCTTTTCTATCCGGGAGAGAATCTGACTGTATGGGTCGAAGCTTTCGATAATACCAAGCTGACAAATGTGGCCAAATCCATTGAGATAACCACAAACTCCTTATATGGCGATTTAAGTACTGTTGATAAGGAGAAGACCGCCGCAAACAGAGTTGCGGATATTTCCAATATCAGACATCTGGAAAATCTGGAAAATAAGATCTCATCTCTTGACAATACTTCTGTCAGCATCGATCGTGCTGAACAAAGCGTCGATCTGGATTGGATTGGCTTTACCGGTAAATTCTCATCTGCTGTAAATATTTATTCAAATAATAACGGAGATGATATGCTGGCAAGCAACAATCACTATTATCCTGTCAATCTGCCTGTTGATTATGATGGCAAGAATCATTCGATTGGCAGAGTCAATATAAATACAAGCAATACGATACAGGAAACTGTAACTTCCAATAATGCAGGATTGTTTGGTCTGGTTGACGGAAGAAGTATTGCAAATCTTAAACTGACCGATTTCTTAGTCAATGCTTCCGGCAACGTCGGAAGTCTGGCCGGCTATGTTGCCGGAGGTGGCACCGTTACAAATGTTTTAGCCTGTGATGATGATCGTATTTCTTCAATCAGCGGAGGCATTAATGTCGGTGGCCTTGTAGGAAAGCTGGAAGATTCCACTATAGATCGATCAGCTGCCGCTGTGCTGGTAAATGATAATGCAAACCATACGATCGATTATTATAAGGAAAGCGGTACAGTCTATGCGGGAGGACTTGTTGGTTATGCGAACAGTGTTTCCAAGGAAGCAAAGATAAGCAATTCGTATGCTGCCGCTCATACAAATAACGGAGAACTCAGAAAAAGTGGCGATACTACGTTCTACGACGTAAACGGCAAAATAGCCG
Source organism: Erysipelotrichaceae bacterium (assembly GCA_017511325.1). The sequence goes on along the minus strand of JAFWKS010000084.1, from coordinate 1,089 downwards.
GTGGTCTTGTAGGCTATGCCAAAGATACCAGTATCTCCAATTCCTATGCAACATGTTCGGTCAACGGAACTGATGAAGCCGGTGGCTTTGCAGGACACAATTCCGGCTATTCTGGTATCAGCAATTCTTATGCGGTCGGAAGAGTTAATGCAAGTGAAGAAGATACCGATTATAAAGGTGCTTTTATAGGCAACGACACCAGCAATACAGCTCATCCAGGCAGCGGTTATATGGCAGCTGCCAACGACGGCGTACTCGGTGCTTTTGGAACTAAATCAAATAACAGCCGTACTATCAGCAGACTTGATCTGAATGCATCGACCTATAGAGCATTTATTTCCGACATAACAACTGCAGAACCTTACGATACGCCTTATCTTTCAAGACGTTATCTGGGCAAGTATCCTTATCGCGGCTTTGGAACTTCTTCAACATCCGGTAACGAAGAAATATATGTTGAGAAGCATTACGGAGACTGGCCGGATTATGAAGTCTTCGCGATAAATAATTAGTTAGCAAGGGGGAGTTTTAAAAATGGAAGATTATATGAGAAGAATAAAAGAATTTTTAAAAAACAGGCGTAACCCTTTGTTATGTACATTTGTTATTGTTTTAATGCTTGTTTCGAATATCCCGGCAAAGCAGATCGCTGCCCTTGAAACAGGAGAAAGCACAGATACGACTCAGCAGCAGAGCTTTATTTCTGAGCTTGAAAGAGAAGTTGTAGTAGACTCAGAAAACAGTTTCAGGATCAAAGCGGTTTTTGATAATGGAGCTACGGTTTTTGATGGTTCGAGGATCAGCGTAATAGAAGTCGAAAGCAATTTTGACAATTATGAACAGTATAAGGCCAGAGCGGATCGTTTATCTGGCAAAGAAGGCAATAAATACAGATTCTATGATGTTTCGATCGTTTATGGCGAAAAGGAAGTTCTGCCGGAAGGCATAACAAACTTCTCAATCGAAAGAAACAGCAGAAACACAAAACTGTTTGTCCTCTACGAAAGTGATGGAGTTGCGCCGGAAGATAAATTTGCCATTGATTTTAAAGAAGGACAGGATCTTGTTTTGGCATTTGCCGAGGAAGCT
>JAFWKS010000083.1 GCA_017511325.1 Erysipelotrichaceae bacterium | reverse complement strand
GCTTTGATTTTTTCTATAGATGTCTTAATGGCGTCTTCGGTCTTATTAACTAAAACCTGAGCCTTTTCCTTATTGGATTCATCCAGCTGTTCAGCCTTGTTAGCTAAATCGTTTTCAAGTTCGTCAACCTGAGATTCCATCTCTTTTATAGTATCCTCAAATTTTGTCATATTAGAATACCTCCTTTATTACTATTATATATAAAAAAGCAAAAATAAAGATATTTTATCGATAGATTAGCACTCGTTTATTACTTGATCGATGATATAATTATTTCTGTATGAGAAGAAGAAGAAACGGTGGAATCGGCTTTTTCGGTTTCATCATTATTATGACAATACTGGGTGAACTGTCAGACATCATGCCTATCATGGTCTATGGTTTTCTTTTGCCGCTTGGTGCATTTGGTGTGATCGGCTATGGGCTTTATAAACTTATAAAGTCGATGTTTGCCGACACGGATTCGCCTAGATCCTATAAGTACAGGCAAACGAATGTCAACAGAAACTACTCCCAGTCTCAGGTCAAAAACAACCAGTCAAACAGTTACGTCAAAAATGCGAAGAATGAAGAGATCGACAAGGTCTTATCCAAATATTTCAAGAAGAATGTCTCTTTAGTGCTTTTTGATGATATCTCCATCGATCTGCAGGGCGGATCATATACGACGGTCGATAATCTTTACATCTCTTATAAGGGAGAAAAGATCTCACAGCTAAAGGAATACAAGTCTTACTATCCGGAGACTTATGAAAGAGTCATCGAGGCACTGGCTAAACTGGCAAAGAAAGCTCAAAGCGTCAAACCTAAGGAAGAAAAGAAGGAAGAGCCAAAGGAGAAAGAGGCTAAGATCGATAATTTCTCTGAAGCTGAGAAATTCATCGATGAGATCAATTCCCTTAACAAGGACCTTTATAACGAAGAGATCACCAACGGTCTTTATCAGACCTGTGAACTGCTTAAACAGATCGATATCGTCGATCGTCAGGATGGCAGGATCGATCCTAAGCTCAATAAACTTTATGAATACTATCTGCCGATTCTGACAGGCATCTTGACCGATTACAAGCGTCTGTGTGAATCACCGATCAAGGGTGAGGAATTCAAGAAATGCGAGACACAGCTCGTCAAGACGATCAAGCTGATCAACGAAGCACTCAAGACGATCTTCTCTTCGCTTCATGAGGCAGACTACATGAACCTTAATGCGGACATCAACACTCTGCAATCCCTGCTGAAGCAGGACGGTCTGGTAGACTATCCGTTTGGGGAGGACAAATAACAATGGCTGAACAAAAGATCGATATGTTCAAACTGGTCGAAGAAGTTGAAAAACAGAAGTCGGTAGATCTCGACGAGATTTTCAATGACCTCGATCTGGTCAAAAATTCCAAAACGGTCGAAAGTGAATTCAGAAGTCAGCCTAGAGCCGCAAGGGCAGAAGATGTCAACCTGGTTTCCAAACCGATCATTCCTAACAACATTGGTGCATATGATACGAGATTTGAAGCATTCAAAAGCATCATTGAACGTGTATCCTATGGAACCGATAATATGAACAGCTATGTGGAAGGGCACAGAAGTGCTTTAGAAAAATATTACCGTGATGCCTACAACAATTCCAAAGACCTGTATGTCATCGAAGCCAGAGTAAATGATGAGATAAACAAGTCAGGTTCTCATTCAGGCCTGTATGAGAAGGGCTACTATGACGGCCTGGTATATGTAACGAAGGCTTTGAAGCGTTCCAAGGAACTGCTGATGGCAAAGATCAACGATAAGATAAAGGCGGCTTTATAAGATGTCGGTACATGAAGAAAAAGAAAAAATGATGAATGAACTCTTCTCGAAAAAGAGGAGTTTTTCTAATGTCTACAATGATTCAGTCAATATTCTAAGTGACACCGAAAGTGAACTCAACAGGATCCTGGCTCAGAATCAGAAAGACATCGAAGAGATGACCAAGAAGTTCAATTATTCCGATGACGATCTCAAGAGGCTGAAGGCCGATATCGAAAAGGATTTCAATATCACGATCGAAACTCCGGAGACTGTCGTTTTAGGCAAGGCTTCCAAGGAAGTCTTTGAAAATATCTATAAGGATCTTTCCGAGACGATCATCGGCCAGGATGAGGCCTGCAAGAGTTTTGCGACAGCTTTCAGGAGACCGTACGTAATCGGTTCTGATCCTTCCAGGATCAGAAACTCGATCATCCTTTATGGCAGCAACGGTACCGGACGTCACCAGATGGTAACGACGATGGGTCAGCTGCTCAAGAAATACGGCTTAAGCGTATCAAATGAAGTCTACGTTCTGGATATGTCCAGATACCAGTCAAGTTCACAGGAAGTACTTTTCCTGCAGGACATCTATGTAGCTTTGACCGGCAAGAATCCGATCGTTCTCATTGAGAACTTTGAAGAGGCTTCGCCGATCTTCAACAGAATGCTTTCAGAGCTTGTCATGGAAGGAAACTGCGTCCTGAACAAGCGTTATACATTAAAGAATAATCAGCT
>JAFWKS010000082.1 GCA_017511325.1 Erysipelotrichaceae bacterium | reverse complement strand
AGTCTGATCTTCGGAAAGATCAACTACAGTATCAGCTTCGATCTTGGTTCCTCCTGTTTCTTCGGTAAACCAGCCCAGGAGACCATAGTTTTGTCTTGTTACAGAAGGCAGTTCGCCATATGTGTCGCCATTGATTACTGTTCTTTGATCAGGATCTGTTCCGCCGTCATAATTAACATTAAATGAAACTGTATAGATCCGTTTCCAGTGAGCGTAAAGAGTCTGGGTTCCAGTAACAGTTACAATTGTGGTGTCCAATATCTTGGCCCCCTCTGTTTCTTCGGTATACCATCCCTCAAATCTGTAACCATCTCTAATTACATCAGGCAATTTTCCATATTGAAGGTTAAGATAGACTGTCTTAGTTTCAAAAGAAGGAGCACCTCCTCCATTAGGATCAAAAGTTACTGTTAGAGGTTCCTTTTCTGTTTTTTCATACGTAGCTTTGTATTGTATATCGTCTTCAACTTCCGAAGTCGCAGGTTCCCACCCTTTAAAGGTGTAAATGAATTCGTCGTCCGGGTCTCTTTCCGGAGTATTTCCATCATAAGATGGGGTTGATCTGTATACAACATCAAGGTCTGTTTCCAAAACTGAATCATCATAGTCAACCCATGTAACAGTGTATTTCTTAAATACAACATCCAATACATATGGGTTCTGCCTTGTATTTGATCCACCTGTGACGATAAGACCAACAATTTCTTTCCCAACAGCACTGCTCCTAATTACAAAAGCATCTGAGCCTGATAATTTAACTGAGTAGCGTCCGTTGCCCAACGAAGTCACACTCTCTAAAGTCTGTGATCCGGAAAAAGACATAACGCCGTTCTCTGTTTGAATGTAATCTGGGTTTCCGCCAAAACTGCATTCATAGCCTATCTCAAGCAGCTGATTTGTAGGCAGGGAACGCAAAGGACCACTGGCACCGTTTGCGGCCAATAAAATCGGAGCTCCCTGAGCAGCTAAATCTTTAACTTCTTTTATCTGATCATCAGTTTCAAGATCGTTTGTTTTATTTTCCTGGTCAGTTTCTGATGATTCAAGAAGATCTGACTTGCTGTCATCATCATCGACACCGGTCAGGTCATCGTTAACATTTCCGTTTATCTGTTTGTCATCATCTGCAGTATCTGCATCATCTTCATTGTTAACGGTGTTGGAAAGTCCGTTTTCAGAGCCTTGGACTCCTTCTTTGCTTCCTTCAACTTCTTCATTCTGTTTGTCTGCATCAACAACTTCCTGAACTTCAGGATCTGTTGAAGGGATTTCTTCAGCCACGATCCTTGCGCCGATGTTTACAGGCAACAGGTTGATCACCAGCAACACGCTTAAAAGTGTGTTCATGATCATGTCGCCTATAAGTTTTCTTTGATAAGGGTTATACATTCATTCCACCTCCTGCATTTATGTACACAAAAGCTTCATAAAAATGTTTATGAGAAACAATTATATCATTAATTCTTATGAACATGTTATAGATTTTTATAACTCTGCTATCATAATGTCATGGGAAAAATAAACATAATTCCTGTAGGTTCAGGATCGACAGGAAATTCCATATATATTGAGATCGATGAGCGAAAGATCCTCGTGGATATGGGGATGGGCTTTAAGGTCACCAGAGATGCTCTGGCAAAATACGGAAGAGACATCAAAGATATCGAGGCAATCTTTCTGACTCATGGTCACTACGATCACACCAAGGGTTGTGTTCCTATATGCAACAACACCTCATGTGCTGTATATTGCGATCCTTCGGCTATGTATCCGATCAGAAACATCAAGGCTGAGCGCATCGCTATTGAAATGAATAAGGAACTTGAACTTCTTGAAGGCCTCATCGTCAAGCCGTTCTCCGTTCCTCATGATTACGTAAAGACCTGTGGCTATACTTTCAGATATAAGGGATCGAAGCTTGGTTATCTTACCGATTGCGGCAAGATGTCTGATGTAATAATAGAAGAATTGAGCGGTTCTGATGTCGTGATCATTGAATCGAATCATGATATCGAGATGCTTAAGAACGGTCCTTATCCTAAAGACCTGCAGAAACGCATCCTCTCCAAATATGGTCATCTATCCAATGACGACTGTGCTGATACGGTTTTAAGTCTCTATGAAAAAGGAACCAGGAATTTTATACTGGCTCATCTTTCCGAAACAAACAACACCCCGCAAATCGCTCTTAAGACTACCTTGGGCAAATTAAAAGGCACAGACGCTTTCGTCTATGCCTGTCTTGCGCGTAATGATGATCTGCTGAGTTTCTAGAACTTTTCGATGACATCAGCCAGTTTCCGCTGATATTTCTTTTCTTCCTTCTTGACGAGTTCTCTGTATCTATTTATATCATCCTCATTTATCTCTTCGGCTGATTCCCACTTGAGATTGTTAAGTGCCTTCCTTGTTTTGATGACGATCTGTGTGTATCTGTTCCCCACTTTCATCAATTGCAGTGATTCCTTGTCGGAGAATATTCCGCTGGTGATGACGCCCAGGGTATCAAAGATCGTATCATTGGCGATCGGTCCGATCACTACATCATAATCGGCATATGTGTCCTTCACATTCAAGCGGTTTAGATAGATATTTTTAAACCAGTGTTT
>JAFWKS010000081.1 GCA_017511325.1 Erysipelotrichaceae bacterium | reverse complement strand
TGCCGGTCTATTTCAAGGATCTGAATGATACTATCTTCTACGATTTTGACGGACGCGATATCGGACAGGAAAAAGTAGTTACGATCTTTGAACTGTATTCACTCTATAACTATGAGAACACATCCGAGTATTTGAGAGATCTGCTGCAGAACTACACTCATGAAGCAGATGTTCTGATCGATCTTTATACTCACGATTCAAAAGAATACCGTCTCTCGAATCTGGACGGTATCGTTAAACTTGAACAGATGAATGTGAAGAACTAGCTATAGTCTTCCTTGCCTTTTTTCCTGATCGAAGGATGGCTGGCCAGGATCTTCTTGACGCCATGAGGGTGTGAGAATGCGATCTGCAATACTCCCGAGTCATTGGCGATCACAATGCCTTCACCGTAAATCTTGTGTATAACACGATCGCCGTTGCGATACATCGTATCCTTCGGCTTTTCTTTTTTATGATCACTTATCAGGATGTCTTCATCAAAAAGACCTGATCTTATGGCTTTTGGTTTTTCATCGACGTGTTCAATATACGGCTCATCTATCTCCTTGATGAATCTCGAGGCAAGCTTAGAAGACTGCAGGACATAAGAGAAACTGTTGCTTTCGGTAAGATAAAGCAGTTTCTTGGCTCTGGTATAGGCTACATACGCCAGCCTTCTTTCTTCTTCGATGCCCTTTTGTCCTTCGGACATCGTTCTTTCCGAAGGGAATATGCCTTCCGAAAGTCCGACGACGAAGACGATCTCAAACTCGAGTCCTTTGGCCGAGTGTATCGTACACAGATTGACCGCATCTCCAACATCTTCCGAAGCTCTATCAGTATATAACGCGATCATCTGCAGATATTCATCAAGTGTTGAATCAGGATAGTCTTCTGAATACTGTTTGATATCATCCAGCAGTGATTTGACGTTCTCAAGTCTTTCCGTCTCATTATCCTTTTCCAGCATCGTACGATAACCGGAATCATCCAGGACTTCTTCCAGAAGCTTTTCAAGATCTTTTTCCTTGAGATCTTCTTTCCACTTCTCAATCATTCTGACAAAGTTGTCAAAAGTCTCCCTGCTTTTTGGGTATAGACCGTTTTTGATAACTTCATACATCGACATATTCTTTTCGATGGCGATGCTTTGGATCGCCTCGATCGTCTTTGGGCCGATATTCCTTCTAGGTGTATTGATGATCCTGATGAAAGCCAGATCATCAGCTCTGGTGATCATCCTCAAGTATGAAAGGATATCCTTTACTTCCATTCGTTCATAGAATCTTATGCCGCCATAGATGATATAGGCGATCCTGTTTTCAATAAGCACTTTTTCTATATCGCGGGAAAGATAATTGGCTCGATATAAAACAGCGATATCACGGTAATTATAGCCATCAGAATGCAGTTTCATGATCTGATTGGCCACATAGTTGGCTTCGCCTATCTCGCTCATGCAGGCCTTGTGGATGATCTTGGAACCATCACCGTTTTTGGAAAAAAGTTCCTTGTCCACTCTGGCTTTGTTGTTTTTGATGATCGAGTTGGCACCGGAAAGAATGTTGTTCGTAGAACGGTAGTTCTGATTGAGGATGATGGTCTTGAGATCCTTGAAATCCTTGTCCATATTGACGATGATGTTGACATCGGCACCGCGCCAGGTA
>JAFWKS010000080.1 GCA_017511325.1 Erysipelotrichaceae bacterium | reverse complement strand
GTCCGGCATGACAGTCGGTATCGGTCTGATTGGTATCAACCTGGTCATGAACCTGGTCTGGAATTACATGACTCCTGTTGCAAATGCTTTAGTTGAACTGTTCAACCTCAACCTGAAGTATATCGACATGGGCTGGTCATATGTCTCTGCTGTTGCGTTCTCTACAACAGTCGGTACATTCGTAATTCCGTTCTGCTTGCTCATCAATATCGTCATGTTAGTCATCAAGGCTACCAAGACTGTCGATATTGATATCTGGAACTACTGGCACTGTGCATTCTGTGGCTCTGTTGTATATGCAACGACTCAGAACTATGCTATCGCATTCATGGCTGCCGGTATCCACTTTGTAGCTACACTGATCATGGGCGACAGATTCGCCAAGATGGTTCAGGAAGAAATGGATCTTCCGGGCGTAGCTATTTCTCACGGCTCTGCCGCTCCTTCTCTGGTAATCGGCTGGCTGGCTAACAAGTTCCTTGATCTGTTCTTCAAAGGCGACAAGGAAGGCGGAAACAAAGACACTGGCAAGATCGCTGCTAACCCATTCATCAGATTTATTTCTGACCCAATGATGGTTGGTCTGATTCTTGGTACTGTACTTGCTCTGATCGTTGGTTCCGGTGTTGCCGGTTCTCTGCAGACAGGTATGGCTATGGCTGCCCTGATGTTCCTGCTGCCAAGAATGGTTAAGGTTCTGATGGAAGGTTTACTGCCTCTGTCAACTGCTGCCAAGAAGACCATGGCTAAGAAGTTCTCTGGTCAGGAATTCTTCATCGGTATGGACTCAGCTATCTGTTTAGGCCATCCGACAGCTCTGTCAACCTCACTGGTACTGATTCCTATTACCCTGGTTATCGCTATGATCCTTCCTGGAAACACGGTTCTTCCGTTAGGTGACCTTGCTTCTACGGCTTACTACACAGCAATGACCACAATTCCTTCCAGAGGTAAATTCGGAAGAACTCTGTTCGGTGCTACTATCGTTCAGGCATTAGCTTGCTACGCCGGCACTTACTTCGCAGATGCTACGACTCAGGTTGCTGTTGCTACCGGTCTGGCAGAAGCAGGCGCACAGGTTTCTTCATTAAGTGCTACCTGGATGGACGTCATTGTTCATTTCGTTGCAAGTTTTGGCTGGGTTGGATTCGGTATCCTGGCTGCTGCTACTGTTGCTCTGCTCCTGTGGCATCGTTCATGGGTTCTTAAGCAGGCTCCGGTTACAGAAGAAGAATAGTTTACTAAGAATATAGAATATAGTTGAAATTTTAGTATCGATCCCAGTTGAAATTTTTAACTATATATAAATTGAGTCAGCTAATGTTGGCTCAATTTATTTAAAGGAGGATAAATGTTAGTTAATACAAAAAAGATGCTGGAAGAGTTTCACAATTCCCCGTACGCATTGCCGTCACCGGACTTCTTCAATCTTGATACTCTGAAGTGTCATATTGAAGTAGCCGAAGAACTGAATATGCCTCTCATTCTTGCTTTTGCGGATGCATTGCAGGGCTACGGTCTTACGATCGAAGAGGCTGCGCCGCTGGTAAAGCTCTATGCTGAAAAGCCAAGCATTCCAATTGCGCTGCATCTTGATCACGGCTCCTGCGTTGAGGTATGTAAAAAGGCTGCTGATCTGGGCTTTACTTCCGTCATGATTGATGCATCCAGCGAACCTTTTGAAGAAAACGTCAGAAGAACGAAAGAAGTCGTCGATTACTGCAGACCTATGGGTATTACCGTGGAAGCGGAAATCGGTCATGTCGGTCAGGGTTCCGAATTCGTAGACGCATCGAAGAACGACAATGTCTACACGACGGTCGAAGAGTGCAAAAAATTCGTTGAACTGACCGGAGTGGATTCCGTTGCAATATCGATTGGTACGGCTCACGGCGCCTATAAAGGCACCCCAGTCATCAATTTTGAACGTCTGCAGGAAATCAGAAACGCAGTCGATGTTCCGCTGGTGCTGCACGGCGGAAGCTCAAGCGGAGATGAGAATCTGAAGAAATGCGCACAGCTGGGTATCAGTAAGATCAACATCTTTACGGACATCGTAACCAGAGGATACGAGATCTACAAGACCAGCAACGCAAAATCGTTAATGGATCTTTCTGTTGAAGCACATAACGGCATGAAAGAGGTATTAAAACACTACTATAATCTATTTGGGAGATAAAAATGACAGTAAAAACCAAAACACTGAACTTCCAGACGGAAGGCGGGAAGATCTCTTATTTTGAGATTTCAAAGGATGTAGAAGAGTTTATTGCCGAATCAGGCGTTAAAAACGGTATTATTGCGATTCAGTCGCAGCATACCACCTGCGCCGTATTCTTTGAAGAAATGGTTCATGACTTCGATGAAAGAGGCCACGATGCCTTACAGGTCGACCTGAACAATATCTTAAGAAGGCTTGCACCAGATCAGACCCGTTTCTCAGATTATACTTATCCGAGTCCGAAGCACCGCGAGTTTGCTTCAAACTTCAAGGAGTTTACCGACGATCCTACAACCCTGTACAACGGCCCGTCGCATCTGAAGGCAACTCTTATCGGTGCAAGCCAGACATTCGTAATTATTGACGGCAAGGTTCAGAGAGGTGAAGTAGGCTACATCTATTTTGTCGACTTTGATTACTGCAGACCTCGTAAGAGGAAATGTCATCTGTGCATCATCGGCGAGTAGTCAGAAGATCCGGATGTATCACAAACTTGTCTTAACTAAAATAATAAGTGTATATAAGGAGGCG